>DATNNI010000360.1:0-4195 GCA_035601915.1 Xanthobacteraceae bacterium | reverse complement strand
GAATATCCGGCCGGCATTGATCTGAGCCGGAGGCCCGCTCAATACGCCGATGACGCTTACCTTGCCGCCCCGGCGAATGGCGTCGAGCGATGGGCCCAGCGTGGCGGCGCCGCCGACATCGATCACGTGATCGACCCCTTCGCCGCCGGTGAATTCGAGCGCCGCTTTGCTCCAGTCCGGCGTGGTCTTGTAGTTGATGCCGTGCGCCGCGCCGAGCGCTTTGGCGCGTTTGAGCTTCTCGTCGCTTGACGATGTAACAATCACGGTGATGCCCATGG
The DNA here is from genome assembly GCA_035601915.1 of Xanthobacteraceae bacterium. Lineage (GTDB taxonomy): Bacteria > Pseudomonadota > Alphaproteobacteria > Rhizobiales > Xanthobacteraceae > BOG-931. The sequence goes on along the minus strand of DATNNI010000360.1, from coordinate 3,917 downwards.
CGCGCGCGAGTTGCAGGCCGAGAATTGAGACACCGCCGGTGCCCTGGACCAGCAACGTTTGTCCGGCGATCAGTCGCGCGTGCTCGACGATCGCGTTCCACGCGGTTACTCCGGCGCAGGGCAAACTCGCCGCTTCCTCGAACGACAAATGGGTGGGGATTTTGACGACGCCGTCTTCTTCTAACGCCACATATTCGGCCAGCATGCCGTCGGTGCCTCCGCCCAAGGCCGAGGCTTGGACAAGAGGGCCGGGTTCGCCGCCTGCCCAGCGCTGAAAGAAATTGCCCGCGACCCTATCGCCCGCTTTGACCCGAAGAACGCCCGGCCCTACCTCGACGATTTCGCCGGCGCCGTCGGATAGTGGAATGATATTTTCCTTCACCGGCATGCGGTAGTCGCTGCGCGCAATGACGAGGTCGCGGTAATTAAGCGAGCATGCTGCAACTTTCACCAGCACTTGCCGGTAGAGCGGCTTTGGCGTCGGGCGCTCGACCCGCACGATCGTATCGATGCCGGCCCCGGCCTTCGGAAGTTCATAGGCTCGCATGCTTTACTCCTAAAATTCTCTGCTCGATGTCGCGGGTGACGATGGGGTCAAATCGTTGCGGCGTCGCCCGCGCCGAATATCACGCCATCGTCTCGCAAACTAGTGGTCCGATTCTAACATTCGCATCCCATTTCGGCAGGCTATCATGCGAATGTTAGGATCAAAGGACCACTAGCAAATATAAGTGCTAGTGGAGCTTTGGATTTGACATTCGCTTCACGTGGTCGCGGCTCGGTGGGGTAGCGAATGTCAAATCCGCTCCACTAGGTGGCGTGAACGCTGAAGCGCGTTGCGCCTAATCAAAGCTCGCCGCCGGCGGCGGGCGCAACGCCAATAATTGTGCCTTGGGGTTTGTCTCCGAGATGCAACAGCGGCAGCAGCACGAACGCCAAAGCGGTGAAGGCTGCCGACGCCAGAATAAGCGGAGCAAGCGTATGGTCAAACAGGTGCTGGAACAGGAATGATCCAACGATGTCGGCGGTGGCGGTGGCGAGATTGATGACGGACATCATCACCGCAAAGCTGAAGCCCTCGGAACGTCGCGGACAATAGTCGGCGGCAAGCGTCACCGTCGCGACGGTCGCGAGCATGGCGGAAAATCCGCTGCAAAAACTCAAAATGGCGGCAGACGCTTCGTTGTAGAGGAGCAAATAGGCCGCTGTCGTTGTAGTACCGAGCGCAATGCTCAATTGCAGAATGCGCTTGGATGATAACCCGCCGAACAGCCGGCGGTAGGAGAGGGCGCCAATGACCCATCCGGCCGACGCAATCGACCCGAGTGCGCCGATATAGGCTTGCGAGAATTTCAAATCGTCGGTCATGACGTAGTAAAGCGGCGTGCTCAGTCCGGGACTGAAGTAGTAGAAGAACAGAAAAATCGCGATCACCCAGAGTTCGTGTTTCTTGAACGCGGCCGCAAGACCGCCGAAGGTGCCGCGAAGCGCGGCTACATCGAGCTGGGCCTTGCGTTCCGGAACAAAGAAGATGCTTCCGATCAGGACTGCGACTGGCGCGACCGCGACAATCGCGGCAGCGGCGTGAAGCGCCGTACCCGGCGCGAAATGCTGCACCAGCTGGCCACCGAGGATGGACGCGAGCATGGCCGCGAAGTTGAACCAGAGCCATTGCTGGTTGACGAATTTGCCGCTCTGTCCAAGCCGCTGACCCTGCTCAACCAGCACCGCTCCGCATACGGTGCTGGAGATCGCCATCGCGTAGGCGGTCAGCTGCAGCGCCCATACCAACGTACTCGGCGCTTCAAGCTGGGTGACCAGGACAAAGCCCACGATGGCTGCAATGTTGGCGGCGATCAGGTAGCTCTTTCGCCGATACCCGAACAGCGGCACAAAGTCGGAAAACGCGCCGTAGACCGGCTTTATGATCCAGGGGAAATTGAAAATCGCCAGGTACGCCGTGACCTGCAGGGGCGTCCAGCCCAGTGCTTGTTTCAGGTAATAGCTGAGCGGCTGGGCAATCAAGCCGCCGACCTGACCGACCCCCTCAACGACGTAAACGAGAGCAAAGAAGACCAACAAGTGCGTGGTCAGGCCTCGGTCGGACGGGCGCGCGTCGGCCGGCGGCGAGATCGCCTGGTCGTTCATGTCATTTGCCGCCAGCGATCTCTCACATCAACGGCCGGCTTACCGGCAAAGCGCGTTTCGCTTCACTCTACCGGTTAGCGAACGAGCTGTCGCATGTCGCGTGCACCGTGAGTTGCCTATTGCCGCGACTACGGCGAATGGACGGTTGTCCTTTCCACAAGGTCGCCGCGGGTGAGAAGCTTGTTGCCCATCGACACCGCCGTTGCGGCAACAACAAGCGACACCGTGAGCGTTGCGGTGGCGAGAAGCTCGATCATGATCGCCTGCCGACGCCGTGAGCCGGTCCGTTGCCTTTTCGGCGGTGTGAAACCGGGTTGGCCGGTCAAGTCTGCCATTGTCGTCGTTCCTTGAGAATCAACATTTGTTGCAAGCTGGTCCTTGAACCCGGCGCACATCCGGCCGGATTGCGGCGCAGCCATTGAAGAACAGAGGCGATTTGGTGGGATATCGTTAACGAAGGGTTAACGCGGATCACTCGGCGGCAACGGCTTCCACCGGAGTGAAGTCCATTGCCACGTGGTCGGGCTGATTGGTGACGCGTTCAAGCCACGCGCGGACCGCCGGAAAACCCGGGAGATCGAAATCGCACAGATGCGCGACATGCGTATAGGCGTAAAGCGCAATGTCAGCGATGGTGTAGCGGTCAGCGGCGAAGAAGTCGTGCAGCGCGATGTGCTTTTCCATCACGCCGAGCGCGCGGTGGCCTTCCTCCATCCAGTCCTCGAAGGCATGGCTCTGCAATTCCCGGCCGCCTTTGATCAGCGTGAGCCAAAAATAGGCCGCGCCCAAATTCGGCTCCAGGCTGTGCTGCTCGAAGAACATCCATTGCAACGCTTCGGCGCGTTCAAAAGCGTCATCGGGAGCGAGTTGCGTGCCGCCGGCGAGGTACCACAAGATGGCGTTGGATTCCGCGAGAAATCGGCCCGGTGCCGTTTCCAATAGCGGCACCTGGCCGTTCGGATTCTTCATCAGAAATTCGGGCGTGTGGCTCTCGCCCTTGAGAATATCGATCTCGACCAGCCGATAGGCGATGCGAAGCTGCGCCAAAGCAAGGCGCGCTTTGTAGCTATTGCCCGAACGCCGCATCGAATAGAGCGTCAACATTCCCGCTTCCCAGCTCGCTCGGCCAAACCTCATCGGCACCTAGGACTTGAACGCGGCGATGTCGTGGCGATCCTACGCTCGGTTCACTCGCCAAGTACACTTTAGAAGAAAATTGTAGTGAGGCGCGACTCGAAGGGGGAGATTCATTCGTGTTGCGTCGCAACAGCGCGTCCGGTCGGGCGGCAGCCGAAGAAAACGGCAGCGAATTCCAAAATACCTGGCTGTGGCGCGAGGCTGGCAGCCGATTCGCGGCCGCCCGCGATGTTAAGTCGCTGTTAGAACTCGGCGATCACGATGGCGGCAAAGATATTTCCAAAGATATTTCCCTTAAACCGCATGTCCGCAATCGAACCTCCATTGCCTGTCACGGCGCTGTCATCGTTTCACGCGCCCGCACCGGTGCGGCAGGGATCGGGTATTCAAATTTACGTGTTGCGCTTCGCCGGTGCGGCCGCGCTCGCCGCGTCCTTGAGCTTCTGCATTTTGTGGGTGCAGTGGCAGACGGCGTCGCCGGGAGTCTCAAAGATATCCGGCGACTTCGTAAGCTTTTGGACCGCCGGGAAGCTCACCTTGGAGGGGACCGCCGCAGACGCGTATCTGAAGGGGCCGCATTTCGTGCTTCAGGCCGAGCTTACCGGCGATCCGATGGGCTGGGGCTACCTGGC
>DATNNI010000359.1:0-2247 GCA_035601915.1 Xanthobacteraceae bacterium | reverse complement strand
CAACGGCAAGTACATCCGTCCCGATTGGTCGCCCCCCTCAGTGGTGCGAGCCGATCATCCGGGGCTGCCGAACGTTGTTAAAGGGGGCTCGCCGCGCAATCCAATGGGCGTTGCGGCCATGTCGCTCGCCGGCGGCGAATATGCCATTCACGGCACCAACCAGCCGGGCTCTATCGGCCACTTTGTGTCTTACGGCTGCATCCGCATGTTCAACGAGGACATCAGAGACCTCTACGAGCGGGTGAGCGTCGGCACCGAGGTCGTCGTCCAGTAGGACGCCGACCGACAGCTAAAACCGTATTCCCGCATCAGCACCACGAGCCACGGCGGCCGCCGTCGTAACTGCGCGCGAAGCCGCCACTCAGCAACGCCGCGGAAATGTCCGGCGTGTCGCGCGTGGCGGCCAGTGCATCGACGCGGCCGCCATATTTGTCGATCCCGATCCGCGAGACCGTCACCGCTCCGGTCGCGAGCATGGTCTCCAGCGCGGTACGTGCGGCCTGTGCTTTCGCCAGTTCGTCGGGGCAACGCGCGTGCAATTCCGGCGCGTCGATGTTGCGCAGCCGTATCTTGGTGTTGACGTCCAATCCGGGCCATACGTGGACGCGCGCTTCAAAAGTATCTCCGTCAATGACGCGCAGCACCTCGGCTGGATAAACGAGCGATGAGTCCGCCGCGGGAACGGTGGCGGCGCTTTGCGATAGAGCCGCCGCGTCACTGAGTGTCGCTTGGCTACCATCAATCGTAGCTGTGCTCGGCAGCGGAAACGGCCGCACCGGCCGGACGATCGCGCCGGCCATGAAGCCGGCGGCAAAAATCAATAATGCCGCGCCGAGCACCCCTTGGTGCCGCGTCGGCGCAAAACCGGCGAATGACTGGGCCAAACTCATTACCTACCAGTGATTGTATTTCCTTAAATAACCGTTTAGGCGGGTTGTATAGGATCATATTCCGATAAAAGGAATAAAGTCAAGCAACAGCTCTTCCTACCAAAATTGGGCGAGCTGCCCGGCCTGTGAGGGGGGCTTCTAAAAATCCGAGGCGAGGCCGTTGATCTCCCAGTCGCCATAGCGGGTCGGCTCCGGGCCGTCGCGGCCCGAAGTTTCCTTGGGCGCAACAGTGTCCTTGCGGGCGTGTTCGGCGCGGCGGGCCGCGGCTTCGGCAAGGGCGCGTTCAGCCGCCGGCGTTAGCGGCCGCTTAGCGGCCGGGGCATTGTCTTTCGGCTCGCTCGCGCCGGGCGGCGAAGGAAGTTCGTCGGTTGGCATGGCCTTTGACTTGGCGTAGCCGTGCCAAATCTACAAGTAGCCTGTCGTAAGGAGGCATTTGCGTAAATGAAAACCGCGCGCCAACAACCGGCTGCCGCATCCCATAGCGACCCGCCGGGGCTCGCCACGCGCCGCATCGCCGCCGACATCGTCGAAGCCGTACTGCGGCGGCACCGGCCGCTCGACGAGCTTTTTGACGGCGCCGGCGCGCACCGCGCGCTGGCCGAGCTTGACGAGCGCGACCGGGCTTTTGTCCGCGCGCTGGCGGCGACCGTGATCCGGCGGCTCGGATCGCTGCGCTACGTCTTAAGTCTTTTTCTCGAACGCGGCCCGCCGAAGGAAGCGCCGCGCGCGGAGACCGCGCTTCTTATTGGCGCCGCGCAAATTCTTTTTCTCAACGTGCCCGATCATGCCGCCGTCGATCTTGCGGTGCGGCTCGCGCAGCAAGAGCGCCATGCGGCGCATTACGCGGGCCTCGTCAATGCGGTGCTCCGCCGCGTGGTGCGTGACGGCGCCGAGCGGCTGCGCACCGCGGACGCGGCGTTGCTCGACACGCCGGAATGGCTGATGCAGCGCTGGATCGCAACTTACGGCGCTGAGACCGCGCATGCGATCGCCGTTGCCAATGGCCGGGAGGCGGCGCTCGACCTGACGGTGAGAAGCGATGCGGACGTTTGGGCCGCGAGGCTTGACGGACAAGTGTTGCCGACCGGATCGGTGCGGACGATCGCCGGCGGCGCGGTGACCGCGTTGCCCGGTTTTTCCGAAGGCGCTTGGTGGGTGCAGGATGCCGCGGCGGCGCTGCCGGTGCGTCTGTTCGGCGATGTCGCCGGCCGCCGCGTCGCCGACCTTTGCGCCGCACCCGGCGGCAAAACCGCCCAGCTTGCGGCCGCCGGCGCACGCGTCACCGCGGTCGATCGCGCGACGGCGCGGCTTAACCGGCTGCGCGAAAACTTAAGCCGGCTATCGCTTGATGCCGAGC
>DATNNI010000358.1:0-2466 GCA_035601915.1 Xanthobacteraceae bacterium | reverse complement strand
CTCAACGTGCACAATTTCGCCGTTCACGACGAGGCGCAATTGGAGCGCGCGGCTAGCACCGGTGGCAAAGACACCCGCCGCAGCGCCATCGATTTCTCCAACATGCGCGTCGAATTCACCCGCATGCCCGGCCGCGTCGCGCTGCGCGAAGGTGTCGTGCGCGGTCCGCTTCTCGGTGGCACCATCGACGGGGTGGTCGATTACGCCCATGACGAGGTCCATTTGCGCGGGACGCTGGTCCCGCTCTACGGCCCCAACAACCTGTTGGGACAGTTGCCGCTGCTCGGGCTGTTTCTCGGCGGCGAGAAGGAAGGGCTGGTCGGCATCACCTATGAAGTAGTCGGCCGGCCAACCGCACCTGTCATGCGCATCAACCCGATTTCAGCGCTGGCACCGGGATTGTTGCGCAAGGTGTTCGAATTTCCCGCCCATGATAGCGGGGAAAGCACGACGACCATCGAGCGCGTCCACTGAACGCGCTCAAGCGACAGCAGTTTATTTCGATCCGCGCCTAAGAATCCCGCGTTTTTTTCCTAGTCGGAGGAGTGCGCGACCATCCGGCCCGAAGTCATCGAGCCGAAGTTTGTAGGTCAGATCCGTTAGCTTCACATCGTTGAGATAGACGGCACCGCTCGTGATAAATCCACGAGACTGCGCGTTAGAGCTTGTGAATCCGATACGAGTGTTGGCTGAAATGAGACTTTCGCCGACCTCCACATTAAGCGTCGGCAAATCGTCGCCTATTCCCCCCTGTTCGAAGGTCGTGCGCGCGGTCGCAGCGGCAAGCTCGGCGGCCTGGCGGCCGTGCACCAGCGCGCTCGCTTCGGTGGCGAGCACTTTTTTCGCCTCGTTGATCTCGGCGCCCTTGAGCGCCGAAAGCCGCTCAATTTCGTCGATCGGCAGCACCGTGAACAGTTTAAGGAAGCGGGCCACGTCGGCATCTTCGGTGTTGCGCCAATATTGCCAATACTCGTAGGGGCTCACCAAATTGGCGTTGAGCCAGACCGCGCCGGCCGCGGTCTTGCCCATCTTGGCGCCGGACGAGGTGGTGATCAGCGGCGCGGTGAGCGCGAAAAGCTGCGCGTTGTTCAATCTGCGGCCAAGATCGATGCCGCTGACAATATTGCCCCATTGATCGGAGCCGCCCATTTGCAGCACGCAGCCGTAACGCCGGTGAAGCTCGACGAAATCGTAGGCTTGCAGGATCATGTAATTGAATTCGAGAAACGACATCTCCTGCTGGCGCTCGAGCCGCAGCTTGACCGAATCGAACGCGAGCATGCGGTTGATGGAAAAGTGCCGGCCGACGTCGCGCAGGAAGTCGATATAGTTGAGCGTATTGAGCCAGTCGGCATTGTTGGCCATGATCGCGTTGCCGCCGGCGTCGGGGAATTTCAGAAAACTCGCGAAGATGGCGCGAATGCCCTTGAGGTTGTCCTCGATGGCCGCGTCGGTAAGGATTTTGCGGCTTTCGTCCTTGCCGGACGGATCGCCGACGCGGGTGGTGCCGCCGCCCATCAGCGCAATCGGCCGGTGGCCGGTCTGCTGCAGCCAGTACAGCAACATGATCGGCAACAGCGAGCCGACATGCAGCGATGCCGCGGTGCAGTCGAAACCGATATAGGCGGTGATCGCCGACGAACGCGCCAGCGCATCGAGCGCCTCAGGTTCGGAAACCTGATGAATGAAGCCGCGTTCGGAAAGAACGCGCAAAAAATCCGACTTATACGTGCTCATCGCCTTCCAGCGAGTTTGTTCCGTCGCCGCGTGCCATCAGGCCGCCTTAGCACGGTGCCAACAATCGGCGGCGCTGGTGTAACAGGTTCGATAACCGTTTCAACCGTAGACCTTAAAGCATGCCGCCGGATTTGCCATTGCCGCCAGATTCAAGATCGGCCGCGACGTCGGTGCCCGCTTTGGCCATCGGATTGATGAGCGGAACGTCGCAGGACGGGGTCGACGTCGCGCTGATTGAAACCGACGGCGAAGTTATTGCCCGTTTCGGGCCGACGGCCTACCGGACCTACTCGAAAAAGGAGCGCGCGCTACTGCGCAGCGCGACCGCCGCGGCGGCTAACGTCACCGACCGCACCGCGCGGCCTGCTGCGCTTGCGGCGGCCGAGGCCGTCGTGAACGCCGCGCATGCCGAAGCGGTTGAAACGTTCCTGGCCGGCAATGGAATAAAGCCCGCCGAAGTGACCGTCGTCGGCTTCCACGGCCAAACCGTGCTGCACCGGCCACAGCAGCGCCTCACAGTTCAGCTTGGCGACGGAGCGGCGCTCGCGACGCGCCTCGGCATTCCGGTGGTGTACGACTTTCACGACGCGGACGTCGCCGCCGGCGGGGAGGGGGCGCCGCTGGCGCCGATCTTTCACCGCGCGCTGGCGGCGGCGCTCGGCCACGAATTGCCCTTGGCCGTGCTCAATATCGGCGGCGTCGCTAACGTCACTTATATCGACGGCGACG
>DATNNI010000357.1:0-2029 GCA_035601915.1 Xanthobacteraceae bacterium | reverse complement strand
CGTCAATTCTGCGGCCAAAATCATTCATTTCGGCGCCGGTCGGTGTTCATGGTATCCGCAAAACAACGCCACGGCTTCGTCGCTGGCGACCGACAAATATTTTGCCAATGCGATCCTTGAAAACGCCGGCGTACCGACACTGGGCGGCGAGTATTTCTTCCTGCACGAACGGCATCGTGCGCTTCGCGCCGCGGGCCATGAGCGTACCTCGGCGCTAGAATATCTCACGAAATTGGGTGGGACAGCCTTTGCCAAACCCTTGGCTGGATCGCGCGGCGATTTCGCACAGGCTATTTACGACGAAGCCTCGTTGCTTCGATATCTCGATGAGGTTTCGCGATACTACGATTCGATATTGATCCAGCCGCTCGCCGCTGGAACAGAAAACAGGGTTTTCGTGCTGGATGACGAGGTGCTTTACACCGCGCGGAAATATCCGCCGGCGGTTCGCGGCGACGGCGTTCGCCCGATCCGCGATTTGCTGGCCGCGCATGACGCACGCCTGCGATCCCGCGGCCTCTCGCCGGCTACCGTGACATTGAACCGTGACACCTCGCTCGATGCCGTGCTGCCCAAGGGCGCGCGTTGGGACATTCCCGGCCGGATGAATCTGAGTGCCGGCGGCACCATGATCCTGGAAGCTCCTCGTTCCCACGCAGCGCTCGCCCGGGCGAGAGAGGCGGTCCGCGCGCTGGGACTGCGCGTCGCCGCCGTGGACATGTTCACGGACATCGGCGGCGATCCGGATGCGATACGGGTGATCGAGGTGAATTCAAGCCCGTCGATCCGGCTATTGGAGCAATCCGGACGCTGCGACCTGATCCTGGAAATCTGGCATCACACATTTTCCGCCATGGGATTGCTGGCGTCGTCGGGGTGGTGTTCCCGCGACAATGGCTGCGAAGAGCGAGGCGCCTAATTGTTCGATCTTCCGAAATACGGCGAAGGCGTTGGTCTGGCACGGATGGCCGACCTGCTTGACGTCCTCGCAGTGGATCGCGCGCGGTTACAGCGCGCATCGGTAGTCGTGACGGGGTCTAACGGCAAAGGCAGCACCGCGGCGTTCTGCGCCAGCATCGCCCGCGCCGGTCGCCTGCGAACCGGATTATTCACATCACCGCATCTGTACCAGTTCAACGAACGGTTTCGGGTTGATGGCATAGCCATTGACGACGACGCGCTGGCGCGCCTGAAGCTGCGTATCGAAGCCGCTGTCGCCGAGCTTTCACAGCGGCGGAATGAAAAATTCGGGGCCTTTGAGGCGATGTTCGCACTGGCCTGCCTTCATTTTCAGCAAAACGAGTGCGATTTCGCGGTGTTCGAGGCCGGCATCGGCGGCCGCTACGATCCGGTACGTCTGATCGGCGCGCCCTGCACCTGCGTGACCTCGGTCGATTACGAGCATGTCGAATTGCTCGGCCATTCGCTGGAATTGATCGTGTCCGACAAGAGCGACGCCTGTGCCTCCGGAGGCACCATCGTCTACGGTGACAACTGCCGAAACCTGCGGCCGCATATCATCGAATATAATCGCCATCGCGAAATCACCACCCTGTTTGTTCGCGACCAAATCGTAGTCGGCAACGAGACCATCTCGACAACCGGGCAGCATTTCGACCTGCGGTTCGAAAATTTCGATTTTCGCTCCCTCGAAACCAACTTGTCGGGCGCGTTCCAAATCAACAATGCAGCCATCGCGATCACCCTGTTCCTGCTCTGGCTGCGGCGGAACCGGCCCGGAGAACTCGCTGCCGACATCGACGCCGCCGTCAGATCGGGACTTCGCGCGGCGCGCTGGCCCGGACGCCTCGAGGTGATTCAACAAGAGCCGCTCATAGTGATCGACGTCGGCCATACCCCGGACGGCATCCGCCAATCGCTCGCAAGCCTCAAGGCGATACACGGCGCAGACAACTGGCTCCTTGTAGTCGGTGTTTCCTTTGACAAGAAGGCCGACGCGATCGTCGCTTTGCTGGCGCCGTCGTTCGACACCATCATTTGCACCGCGGCGCGCCACAAGGGCGCGAAC
>DATNNI010000356.1:0-6828 GCA_035601915.1 Xanthobacteraceae bacterium | reverse complement strand
CGCGCGTGCGCTTGACCTTGACAAGCTCAGCCTCGATCTTGGCGAGACGTTCCTCAATCATGCGGCGGTCGGCTTCGAGCTGGGTTTCGCCGGGGCCGCCGAGAAAGCCGAAACCGCCGCGCTGACGCTCGAGATGGGTCCACGTGCGCACCAGCCGGCTTTTTTGGTAAGTCAGATGTGCGTGCTCGACTTGGAGCGCGCCTTCGCGGGTGCGCGCGCGCCTGCCGAAAATCTCCAAAATCAGCCCGGTGCGGTCGATCACCTTGGCATTCCAGGCCCGTTCAAGATTGCGCTGCTGCACCGGCGTGAGCGCGCCGTCGACCACGACGATGCCCGCTTCCAGCGTCCGCAGCAGCCCGGCAATTTCTTCGACCTTGCCCTTGCCGAGCAGCGTTGCCGGACGCGCGGCGCTGAGCGCCACGATGCCGGCCTGCACGACGTCAAGATCGATGGCCCGCGCGAGCCCGACCGCTTCGTCGAGCTTTTCCGCGGGAGTGCGGTCGGCGGGATGCTGGGAGGAAGGCGCCCGGCGCAGCACCGGCTCAATGACAAGCGCACGGCCGGTCGCCGCCGGCGCGCCCGCCGCTCCCTCCCTTTGACTTGAGGGGGCGTTAGAAAGTGTGGAGCGCGTATCGCGGCGGCGCGGCTCCAATCAGATCTTGTCCCCGGTTGACGGCTCTTCAGCGCCCTCGAACAACTGCACGGGATGGCCCGGCATGATCGTCGAGATAGCGTGCTTGTAGACGAGCTGCGAATGCCCGTCGCGGCGCAAGAGCACGCAGAAATTATCGAACCAGGTCACCACGCCTTGCAATTTGACGCCGTTGACCAGGAAGATGGTCAGCGGAATTTTGCTCTTGCGGACGTGATTGAGGAATGTGTCTTGCAGATTTTGTGCGCGGTCGGCTGCCATGGCCGTTGTTTCCGTTTTTGTACCGCAGGCCCCTGCCCTGCGGGTCTTTTCTTGTGCTTCCTAAAACAGGGTGGGCCGAGCAGCGGAACCCACTCAGAGCATTGCTATTTCAATGAAAAAGATCGGTTCGCTCGCCTCAGCCCAACGTTTCGCGCGGCCCGCCGGTCCATCCGACGTAACCGAGCAAATTTATTAGACGGTACCGCGCCGAGGGATGCAAGCGCAAGTTGGCGGCGTCGGAACGATTCGGCTGTTGTGGCGCCCGCTGCGGAAAAATAATCTCAAAAGCGAGGCATCAGCCCGCTTCGGCATAAAGATGAAACGCGCACCGTAGCGCCGTCGCTATCGGCCCCGGCTTGCCGTCGCCAATCGCGTGGCCGTCAATGCTTACGACCGGCAACACGATCTGTGTCGCCGCTGTGACAAAAGCCTCACGGGCCGCATAGGCCTCTTTGAGCGTGAAGGTCCGTTCCTCGATGGCAAGATCCTGCGCCGTGCCGACCTCGAACAGGACCTCACGCGTAATCCCGCGCAAAATGGCCTGGTCGGGGCGGCGGGTTACGACCTTGCCGTCCTGGGTCACAATCCAGGCGTTGGTCGAGGCGCCTTCGGTGACATTGCCATCCTTGTCGACAAACCATGCGTCGCGCGCGCCCTGCTCGATGGCGGCTTGCCTGGCCAGTACGTTCGGCAAAAGTCCGATGGTCTTGATGTCAACGCGGCCCCAGCGGTTATCCGGCACGCTCACGACCGCAATGCCCCTGGCGGCAAGCGCCTCGTTGCGGCTGTGGTTGAGCGATCGGGCGGTGACGACCAGGCTCGGTGGGACTTCCGGCGACGGAAAGGCGTGGTCGCGCCGCGCCACGCCACGGGTCACTTGCACGTAAAGGAGGCCGTAGCCGATGCGATTGCGCGCGGCCACTTCGCGCATCACGATCTTGAGCGCCGCCAGTGGTATCGGCATGCGAATGCGCAGCTCATCGAGCGACCGCACGAGCCGGGCCAGGTGGCGGCGCTGATCGATCAGCAGCCCGTCCCGCACCTCGCACACCTCGTAGACGCCGTCGCCGAACTGATAGCCGCGGTCTTCGACATGCACCTTGGCGTCACGAAACGGCAGATAGCGGCCGTTGACGTAGGCTATTCTGGACATCGGATGACGGGAGAGCGGCGACGGGCAGCGAATTTGAGAACAACAGAGCTCATGTTTATCCGTTCCCCGCCGTCCTCGTCTTACCTCAATCGATTCCAAGCGCCTTGAGCTTGCGGTGCAGCGCCGAGCGCTCCATGCCGACAAATTCGGCGGTGCGGGAGATATTGCCGCCGAACCTGTTGATCTGCGCCAGGAGGTATTCGCGCTCGAATACCTCGCGCGCCTCGCGCAACGCCAAGCCCATAAGATGCTCGCCGCCGTTGCCATTCGGCATGGAAGGTATCATGGAGCCGACGTCAGGCGGCAGCATTGACGCGGTGATGATCGCCTCGGGTTCGCCGCCGGCGAGGATCATCAGCCGTTCGACGTTGTTGCGAAGCTGCCGCACATTGCCGGGCCAATCGTGAGACTGCAGCACCGCCAGCGCATCGGGGCCGATATTGCGCTTGGGCAGGCCGGTGGTCTGCGAGATTTGCGACATGAAATAGTCGACGAGTTCCGCGATGTCTTCACGCCGTTCGGCCAGCGGCGGCACCCGGATCGGGACGACGGAAAGGCGGTGATACAGATCGTCGCGGAACTTGCCCGCCGCGATCTCAGACTCGATATTGCGGCTGGTCGAGGAGACGATACGCACGTCGACGGTGACTTTGGTGCTGCCGCCGACACGCTGAAAAGTCTGGTCGAGCAACACCCGCAGAATCTTGTTTTGCGTCTCGCGCGGCATGTCGGCGATCTCGTCGATGAACAGCGTGCCGCCGTGAGCCTCCTCGAGCGCGCCAACCTTGCGCTGTTGCGTGCCGTTTCCCGCGTCAATGCCGAATAATTCCGTCTCCATCTGCTCAGGGATGATCGCGGCCGCGTTGATCACGACAAACGGCCCGTTCGCCCGCGCCGAAAGCGCGTGAATGGTCCGGGCGGCAAGCTCCTTGCCGCTGCCGGACGGCCCGACGATTAGAACGCGGCTGTTGGTCGGCCCCACTTTCTCGATAGTCTGCCGCAACTGATTGGCGGCCGGCGAATGGCCGACAAGGGTCGCGGCCAGCGGCCCAAGCTGGCGGAGTTCGCGCACCTCGCGCTTGAGCCTGGAATTCTCCAGCGTCCGGTCAGCGACCAATAACAGCCGATCGGCCTTAAACGGCTTCTCGATGAAGTCGTAGGCGCCGCGCTTGATGGCCGAAACGGCGGTCTCGATGTTGCCGTGCCCCGAAATCATCACGACCGGCAGGTCGGGATGCTCCTGCTTGAGCGAGTCAAGGAGCTGTAATCCGTCAAGACGGCTGCCTTGCAGCCAGATGTCGAGGAAGACCAGATTTGGACGCCGCGCAGTGACGGCAGCAATCGCTTCGTCGCTATTGCCTGCGGTACGGGTGCCGTGGCCCTCGTCCTGGAGAATGCCCGCGACCAAGTCGCGAATATCCGCCTCATCGTCCACGATCAAGATGTCGGATGCCATGGCCTAAACGGTCGCTCCTACCGGCGCCGGCGCCGGCGTCGCTGCGGCGCGCTCGATCGGCTCGGTAGCAAAGCGCAACTGCATCCATGCGCCGCGTGCGCCGGGTACCTTCTCCGAGGCATCCCGCAATTCGATCCTCCCGCCGTGCTCCTCGAGAATGCGCCCGACAATGGCGAGGCCGAGCCCGGTGCCTTTCTCCCGCGTCGTGACATAAGGCTCCAGCAACCGTGCGCGGTTCTCTTTCGGCAGCCCGATGCCGTTATCGATCACGTCGATGACAACGTCGTCGCCCTCGCGGCGAGCGCTCACGGCAATACGCCCGCGCCCCGCCACGCCGCCCTGCCCCGACGCGGCCGCGGGATTGGCCGCGAGCGACGCCGCGCCGATCGCTTCGGTGGAGTTTTTGACGATGTTGGTGAGCGCCTGCGAAATAAGCCGTCGATCGAAGCGCGCCGGCATGCTTTCCGCCGGCAAGTCGACTTCAAAATCAATGTCCGGATGACCGACCCGCATGAGGAAGACAACCTGACGAACGGCGTCGGCCACATCCTCGGCGGCGATGACGGGCTTCGGCATGCGCGCGAAGCGGGAGAACTCGTCGACCATCCGCTTGATGTCATCGACTTGGCGGACGATGGTGTCAGTACACTGCTCGAACACCGCGGCGTCCTCGACAATCACTTTGCCGTATTTGCGGCGCAGCCGCTCGGCCGACAATTGGATCGGCGTGAGCGGGTTTTTGATTTCATGGGCGATGCGGCGGGCAATGTCGGCCCATGCCGAGGAACGCTGCGCCAGAACAAGTTCGGTCACGTCGTCGATGGTGATGACATAGCCGTGCTCGGATTCCGCGGCCTGCTCGCTGGTCACGCGCACGGAGAAATTTCGCTCCTGGCCGCTGCGGGTCACGGTGACCTGACGTTGCACCAGCCGCTGACTGCCGCTCCTCGCGGCGGCGAAAACCTCAGCCAGTTCCGGGGCGACTTCGGCCAATGGCCGCCCGAGCGCTTCGCTCTCGGTCTGCGCGATCAGCCGCTCGGCCGAACGGTTGAGGATGGTGACCCGGCCTTCGGCATTGACGCCGATGACGCCGGCGCTGGCGCCGGCCAGCACCGCTTCGGTGAAGCGCCGGCGGCTGTCGATCTGATCGCGCGCGCGGATGATGTCGTCGTGCTGCGTGCTGAGCTCTTGCGTCATCTTGTTGAAGGTCTCGCCGAGATGCGCAAGATCGCCTTCGGACCGGCGGATCGGGACGCGAACCTGCAGATTTCCGGTAGAGACCACATTGGCGGCGCCGATCAGGCGCCGGATCGGAGCCACCAGCCGGTTGGCGAAATCGAGCCCGATCCACGCCGATGACAAAAGCACGATCAGCGCGATGACCGCGAACATCAGCGCAAACGCGATTTGAATCCCGAGCCGGCGCGCTTCAAGGTTGGCATACTCGCCGACATTCTCCTGCGTGGCGCGCAACTGCTCGACCACGCGCGGATCAAGGAGCCGCGCCGCATAAAGGTAGATGTCGTCATAGCCGTGCAGCTTGACCGCCGCCGCGACGTGATCGCCCTCCGGAATGAGCGCTATTTGCGGCTCGGTTTCGGTGATTTTGGCCAACAGTTCCTTGGACGGCAGCACGATGGTCTTGTCCATCTTCACATCGGCGCGCTCGACGGTCGTGCCGTCGCCGCGGATCATGAGCGCAGCGGAAAAGCCCCGCGCCGTCGCCTGCGCCGTGAAAAACTTCTGGAAACGGTCGCGGTCGGAATCAAACATCGTCTTGGCGCGGCCAAGGTCAAATGCCATCGCCATGATTTCACCGCGGATCGCCTGCGCATGCTCGCTGACATAGGCGTCGGCGACGATCAGCGACTGCTCGATCATGGAGCGGGTGCGAGTGGAGAAGAACCGGTCGAGGCCGCGGTCGAGCGTCGTCGAGGCGACCACGGCGACGAGGACGGTTGGAACAGCAGCGATGACGGCGAAAAGACCGACGATTTGCACATGCAGCCGCGACCCGGCGTAGCCGCGCCGGCGCGCCTGCACCACGCTCCAGACTTCCCGGCCAATAATGCCAAGCAGCAGCAACCCGGTGGCGAGGTTGACGAGCAGCAGCTTAACGACGACCTCGTGCACCGGGGTGATCGGCGTCAGGTTGGCAAGAACGAGGAACGTGGCTGTGGCGGAGAGTAGCGCGACGCCGACGGCGATCGCCCCAATCAGGCGCGAGGCCGCAGGCATCGGGGCCGCGGCGGCCGGATCTAGCGGAGCGACCTGATCGGCAGTCGTCATGGCCTTACGAATGCGGGACTTGGCCGGGTGAAGGAAGCTCGGCAGACGATGAATGGAGCCCCCGGCCATTCCCGCCGTGTCAATTCGACAGAGCTAAAGCAATGAGTGATGCTTTTATACAACAATGTTGCCGAATTGCGACAATTTGCGGGCGAGCCCCCGTCGGCCGTCAGCCGCCCGCGGTCCGGTACACCTGAATTTCCAGGTCGCGGATCTTCTTTCGAAGCGTATTGCGGTTGACCCCTAAGAGGTCGGCGGCGCGGATTTGATTGCCCCGGGTTGCCGCCAGCGCGGCCGTCAGTAGCGGCGCTTCCACCTCGCGCAAGACCCGATGGTAGAGTCCTGGCGGCGGCAGGCCCTCGTCGAAGCCGGTAAAATAGCGCGCGAGGTAGCGTTCCACGGCGTTGGCCAGATTTTCGTCGCCACGATAATTGTCGCCGGGCGACAGGCTCGGCTGCGAGAGTTCGGCATCGATCACCGCCGAGGTAATGGTCTCCTGCGGATAGAGCGCGGCGAGCCGGCGGGCCAAGTTCTCCAACTCGCGCACGTTGCCGGGCCAGCGATGCCGCTTGAGCCGCTCGATCGCCGCCTGGTCGATCTGCTTTGCCGGCAAGCCTTCGCGCTCGATCAGCGTGAAGAAGTGCCGGATGAGATCTGGAATGTCCTCGGTGCGTTCGCGCAATGGCGGCAGGCGCAGCGGAACGACATTGAGGCGGAAGAACAGGTCCTCGCGGAAAAGACCCTGCTGAATGAGCTGCCGCAGATCCTTGTTGGTCGCCGCAATGATGCGCACGTCGGCCTTGATCGGGGTGCGGCCGCCGACCGTGGTGTATTCGCCCTGTTGCAGCACGCGCAGCAGGCGCGTCTGCGCTTCCATCGGCATGTCGCCGATTTCGTCCAGAAATAACGTACCGCCCTCGGCCTGTTCGAAGCGGCCGGAACTGCGCGTATTGGCGCCGGTGAAGGCGCCTTTCTCGTGGCCGAACAGCTCGGACTCGATCAAGTCGCGCGGAATCG
>DATNNI010000355.1:0-2352 GCA_035601915.1 Xanthobacteraceae bacterium | reverse complement strand
CGGACAAGAAACTGGTCTGGACCTATTTCGAAGCGATGGTGCCCGAGCGCATGCCGAAGACACTGCTTGTGGTCGGTTCCGGCGCGATCGGCATTGAATTCGCCTCGTTCTACCGCACGCTCGGTGCCGAGGTGACCGTGGTCGAAGTGCTGCCGCAGATCCTGCCGGTCGAGGACGCCGAGATCGCCGCCTTCGCCCGCAAGAGCTTCGAGAAGCAGGGCATCAAAATATTGACGGGCGCCAAAGTGACCAAGCTCGACAAGCAGGCCGACAGCGTCACCGCAACCATCGACGACGGCAAAGGCGGCACGCAGACGCTTGCCGTCGACCGTGTCATCGCCGCGGTCGGCGTCGTCGGCAATATCGAAAATCTCGGGCTTGAGAAACTTGGCGTGAAGACCGACCGCGGCTCAATCGTCATCGACGGCGCGTGCAAGACCAACGTTCCCGGCATTTATGCGATCGGCGATGTCGCCGGGCCGCCGCTTCTTGCCCATAAAGCCGAGCACGAAGGCGTCATCTGCGTCGAGGCGATCAAGGGGCTTCATCCGCACCCGATGAACAAACGGCTTATTCCCGGCTGCACTTATTGTTCGCCGCAAATCGCCTCGGTGGGTTTAACCGAACAGGCGGCGAAGGAGCAAAAGCTCGACATTCGCGTCGGCCGCTTTCCTTTCGTCGGCAACGGCAAGGCCATTGCGCTCGGAGAGGATCAAGGCCTGGTCAAAGTGATTTTCGACAAGAAAACCGGGCAGCTTCTGGGCGCCCACATGGTCGGTGCCGAAGTCACCGAGCTGATCCAGGGCTATGTGGTGGCGATGAATCTCGAAACCACCGAAGAAGAGCTGATGAACACCGTGTTTCCGCATCCCACCCTGTCGGAAATGATGGGCGAAGCGGTGCGCGACGCTTACGGCCGGGCGCTGAATATCTGAACTCGTCATTGCGAGGAGCAACGCGACGAAGCAATCCAGAATTCGTCAGGTCTCCACGTGGATTGCTTCGCTAACGCTCGCAATGACAATCAGGCGACTAATCCCGCCACGGGCTTTACGTTCTTGCTGCCGGGAAACACCGTTTCCGCCAGCGCGCGATCCTCGACGCGTAAATGGTCCTTGAGCACGCCTTTGAGCACGGCGCGCAGATCGGTTGTCGGCTTGAGATCGCGGTTCTCGTAGAGATCCGGGGCTTTCAGTCCCGGCCAGTCGGCGATCACGCGGCCGCCCTTGAGCGCGCCGCCGGCAAGAAGTGCGACCGTCGCGGTACCGTGGTCGGTGCCGTCAGTGCCATTGAGGCGCGCGGTACGTCCGAACTCGGTGACCAGAGCAACGACGGTCTCGCGCCATGCCGGTCCCATATTGGCCTTGACCGCCGCGAGCGCGCCGTCGAGCGAGCCCAGGAGCTGGGTG
Source organism: Xanthobacteraceae bacterium (assembly GCA_035601915.1). Lineage (GTDB taxonomy): Bacteria > Pseudomonadota > Alphaproteobacteria > Rhizobiales > Xanthobacteraceae > BOG-931. The sequence goes on along the minus strand of DATNNI010000355.1, from coordinate 943 downwards.
AGCCGCCCGCCGGCAATGCCCTCGTTGTTGTGGGTGTCCCAGCCGTCCAACGCGAGCGCGCCGATACGCGGCCCATTCGGCTGCGCCAGAAATTTTGCGGCCGTGCCGGCGGCGTCGGCGAAATATGCGCGCGGCTGGTTGCCCGGCGCTTTGCGCACGTCGTCGGCGTGCTCCATGGCGACGAGCTTCGCGTTTTCTTCCATGGCGTTGGCGAGTTTCACGTCAGCGTGCTGATAAAGGTCAAGGAGCCGCCGAGCGGTGTCTTCGCTTGCCGGCGGCGCGTTTTGCGGCGACCACGTCAGCACTGGCGCCGGGCCGCGCACGACCAGCGGCAGCGCCGGACCGACACCAAGCGCTCTCGCCCTTTCGCCGGCATCGACCCGGCCGGCCGATGCCAGCCCGTGCAGCGCGCGATTGAGCCAGCCTGAGTCGCTCGGCGCTGGTTGCGGCAGCCCGCTTTCCAGTAAATCCTGGCCATCAAAATGCGACCGCTCGCGGTAGGGCGTCGCACAGGCATGGACGATGATCGCCTCATTCGCCTGAAACATGCGGTGCAAATTCGGCATCGCCGGATTGAGCGCAAAGAAGCTGTCGAGTTTTAGGGCAGCGACCTTGCCGTCGAAGCGCAGCGCGTTGTCGCCGCGCAACGCGATCCAGTCCGGATCGCCGGCCGGTGCAACGGTCGCGAGACCATCGAGCGCGCCACGCAGAACGATGGTGAGGAAGCGCGGATCGCGGCCCTCGGCATGCGCTAGCCGCGGCAGATGCGCCCAGGCGAACAACGCGCCGGAGCCGGCGAGCATTGCGCGGCGCGAGGGAGCGTGAGTAAAGCTCATGGTCTCACCTCCGCAAGAATTCCGGTGTCATCAGTAGCAGCGCAAAGGCTTGCGTCCGGCTTTCGGCGTGCCAAATGGTCTGACGCGTTTCCTCGGACGCCAACGGG
>DATNNI010000354.1:0-4984 GCA_035601915.1 Xanthobacteraceae bacterium | reverse complement strand
GGCTCGGAAGCCGCGGAACGCGAAGCCGCAATGGTCGCGGCAACCCAGGAGCACGCGTAAGGCGCGGGAGCCGGCAATCGGTGAGCGGTAATTGGAAATTTTTATCTGATTACTGACTACCGATTACTGATTCCTGATCAGAACCAGCGTTCCTGGACGTTGACGGTATCGCCCGGCCGCAGCGGAAAATTGAGCGGCACGGTCATGCGCGTCGCGACGCCTTCCGCCGTCCGCGAGACAACGAGATCTCTGCGGAAGGCGCGCGGCGTGAACCCGCCGGCAATGGCGATCGCAGTTTCGGCGGTCATGTTGGCGACATAGGGATATTGGCCCGGCTGCGCGACTTCGCCGAGGATGAAGAACGGCCGATAGGCTTCGATCTCGACCGCGACGTGCGGTTCGCGGATGTAGCCTTCGCGGAGCTTGGCACCGATGCGGCCCGCCAGCTGATCGCTGGTCGCTCCCCGCGCTACGACCGCCCCGATAAGCGGCATGTCGATTTGGCCGGTGGCGCTGACCAGATACGAGTTGGTCAATCCTTCCTGCCCGAACACGACGACGCGCAGCCGGTCACCCGCGTCGAGCGTGTAGTGATTCAAGGCTGGCGCCGGCGTGACAGGCGGCACGGAGCCCCAAAGCACGGGGCCAGGTTGCGGGCCCCACGTATCGACAATGGGCGCTGCGACCATCGGTGGCGGCGGGCCGGGAAGCGGCGCGGCTTGCGCGAAAATCAAACCGCGGGACGGTGCCGACGGAACTCCCGCTATTTCCGGCGGCCCCCCTGGCCCCAATGACCCTGTCGTAGCTGGAGCGCCTTGCCCCTCAATCAGACCGCGGGACGGTGCAGGACCCGGCGTGGCTTGCATATACATCCGAGGAGGTGACTCACCAGCGGCCGGCGCGCCTTGTGCGAAAATCAGGCCACGAGGTTGCGGCGTCGTTTGTGCAGTTGCGCTCGCCGAGGAAGGCGCCGGAGTCGGTCCATAGACGACGTTGTCGACGCCCGATGTCGATAGCGCGCCGGTGCTGCCGTCATAGGCCAGGCGCTGTTGCGCGCACCCCGCCGCGGCCATCGACAGACAAAGGATGAGTGCGAAAGAGCAGTATGACCGCATACGCGAAATCCGGGCCCCGGGCGGAAAAGCGCCGAGCCCGATTAACGCCAAGTATGGTTAACAATCCCTCACCACGGCCGCGTCCGGGACTGTTTCGCCGCTGCGTATTCGTCCCTCAGCCAGGGTTACACAAGCGATTACGCCGCAACCCCGGTGCCGATCTGACAGGCAACCCCGGTGCCGCCTAGACCGCAATAGCCGTGCGGGTTCTTCGCCAGGTATTGCTGGTGATAGTCCTCGGCGAAATAGAACGGCGGCGCGTCCTCTATGTCTGTGGTGATGGCGGGCAAGCCCTGCGCGGCCAGCGCCTTGGCGTAGCTTGCGCGCGAGGCTTCGGCGGCGGCGCGCTGCTCCGGCGTGAACACATAGATGCCGGACCGGTATTGCGTACCGACATCGTTGCCCTGACGCATGCCCTGGGTCGGGTCGTGGCTTTCCCAAAAAGTTTTGAGCAGGCGCTCATAGGAGATTTTCTTCGGATCGTAGACCACGAGCACCACCTCGTTATGGCCAGTGCGCCCGCTGCACACCTCCTCGTAGGTCGGGTTCGGCGTAAAGCCACCGGCGTAGCCGACCGCGGTCACGTAAACGCCGTCGCCGAGCTCCCAGAATTTGCGCTCGGCGCCCCAGAAGCAGCCAAGCCCGAACATCGCCATGGCGAACCCCTCGGGATAGGGCCCCTTGAGCGGCTTGCCATTGACGAAATGCTGCCGCGCCGTCGGGATCGCGGTCGGACGGCCCGGTAGCGCTTCCTTTGCATCAGGCATTTGCGTTTTCTTGGCGAACCCAAACATGGCGGCGTCTCCCTATAAGCCGAGCGAACATACCCAAATATAAGATGCGTCAGCGCCGGGCGCAGCCGTTTTCCGATCACGTTTCGGCAAACGACCGTCTGCTCACCCCCGCAAATGCGGGGGTTCAGTCGTTGCTCGGCGAGATAAGATACTGCGTGGATTCCTTTTCCGCGGGGATGAGCGGACGTGGCGCAAGCGGCTTCCACCGAGCGCGTTTGCCGCTTATTGTTCCGCTCGGGGCGAATCGTTTCAAAAGGTGCCGGAGAGAGCAAGATGCAGTGGAAGCTCGTGCGCTGCGTATTGGCCGCGTTTGTCGTTATGGCCGGTTCGGCCTCCGCCCAGCAGCCCTCGACGCCGCCTTACGGGCTCGCGATCACACTCGATGACGCCAAGCGCGCCATGGCCGCGGCCGAACTCGAAGCAACGAAAAATTCCTGGCAGGTCGCCATCACCATTCTCGACAGCGGCGGCAACCTGGTGATGTTCCATAAGGGCGACAACGCCCAGCTCGCCGCCATTAGCGCGTCCGAAGGCAAGGCGCGCACCGCACTCACGTTCAAGCGGGCGAGCAAGGCGCTGGACGACGCCATCGCCGCCGGCGGGGCCGGCCTTCGCCTCCTCGCCGTGAAAGACATCACCCCGCTCGAAGGGGGTTTGCCGATCGTGGTGGACGGCAAGATCGTTGGCGCCATCGGTGTTTCCGGCGCGCTGTCGTCGCAGGACTCCCAAGTCGCTAAAGTCGGCGCCGACGCGCTGGCGAAGTAGCCTTTCATTTGTCTGCGTCAGCGCGGCAACATCCCTTCTCCCGTGTGTGCCAGAAAAGATCGGGATAACGGGCTGACACCTTCGCGCAGCCATCGGGCGATCAAAGGCAGGAAGCGATATGGACTGTGACATCCTGCAAAAGATCGAGCTTTTGCATGCCGCCGGAACTCAGTTCAATCCGCCGAATGCCAGGGAGGTCATAAAGACCCTCTACGACATTCTGACCATTCTCGACGGCAAGGGATTAGCGCTGCTCGCGTTTGACGGCATCATCGTCGCCGCAACCACCTTCGCGGCAGAAAAGGCCAACGTCTTCCACAAGCGCGGATCGGCGCGATGGCTCGCGATTCTCATCATCGTTGTCTCGCTTGCCGGCGCCGCTCTGTGCCTCGGCGTTGCTGAGATTTCCTATCCGTTCCTGCATTACGTCGGATGCAGCACCGACAAGCTGGATTACAGCGTCGAGATCGCTCACCTGACGACTTTGGTGACCTGGCGCACCGCGTACTACCAGATCGCCTGGTCGCTTTCGGTTGCCGCGATTCCGCTATTCTTGGCGATGTTCTGGGTCTCGCTGAACTGGAAGCGGCCAAGCGGCCCGTGAAATCATCGCCGCGTGCCACGGACGAGCCGCAGCGCGGAGTTGATTCCGGCTGGGCGGCGCAGCGAACACCGAGATCAGGGGTTTGGTCCGGCTGACCGCGCCGCGTTCGCTGCTCGACTGCTTTCTGGCGCAGCGTCTCGGCGCCTTGCACGAGCGGCATCCCGGAATCGATCTCGAGCTCGTCGGCGATTCGCGCGTGCGCTCGCTCGCGCGGCGGGATGCCGACATCGCGTTACGCATGGGATCGCCGAAAGATAGCGACCTGATCGCCCGACGCCTTGGGACTGTTCGCTACGGCCTCTATGCGTCGCCGGCCTATGCCCGCAAGATCGCAAATGGCGAGGCTGTGGCCGTCATCGGCTACGATCCGGAGAGCGATTTCAACACCGATGCCGTGTGGATGGTGCGGCGGTTTCCGGATCAGCGATTCGCCTTCCGCAGCAACAGCCAAACATCTCAGGCCGCTGCGGCACGCGCCGCCTTTAGCGTAGCGCTGGCGCCGGATTTCATCGCCGCGGACGATCCGGGCCTTGAACGGGTATTCCCGGAGGAAGGCGTACCGGAGCCGGACCTCTGGCTCTTGATGCGCCGCGATCTGGCGAAGCTGCCGCGCATCCGCGCCGTCGCGGACTATCTGATCGAGCTTTTCCAGAGCGAGCGGAAATACTTTCCTGCTTAAGGCCGCCGCATAAATTGCTTGATTGCCGCAGCGAAATAGCCACCTTGACTATATGTGCAATCGCTTCCGCTCGATCGAGGAATGGTCGGAGATCCCGCGCGATCTCTACATCGGCCCGCGGCTTAATTTCGAATACAATCCCAACGTGGCGCCGACCGAGACCGTGCCGGCGCTGATTGCCGGCAACGGCGCGGTGATCGCACGGTTCGGCATCAATCGGCTGCTTCCCGGCGGCAAACCGCGGCCGCCACTCCTCAACGTTCGCACCGACGGCCTGCGCAAAGGCCAGTTCCGGATGCACCTGAAACAGCAACGCTGCGTCATTCCGGCCGCAGGCTTTTACGAATGGCGCGAGGAAGGCGGCAAGCAGCCGTATTATTTCGCCCGGAAGGACGGAAAACCGCTGATGCTCGCCGGCATCTGGGAAGAGGCGGAATACAAGGGCGACCGGCGCATCGCGTTTGCGATTTTGACCGAGGAGCCGAACGACCTCGTCGCACCGTATCACGACCGCATGCCGCTGGCGCTCGCCGACGACAAGATCGCGCGATGGCTCGATCTCGCGCAAGCCACGCCGCTCGATCACGAGCTTCTTCTCGATTTAGCGGAATTCGCGGTGCGTCCAATGGGCCGGGCCATGAACAATGTGCGGGAAAAAAATCTCGCCGCCTTCGATCTGGACGCCAAGGCGGCGTAGCGGGCATGATTGTCGATCTGCCGCCCAGAACGTGAGCGGATTAGGGAAGCGTAACTCGCTGCCTGTTACGAACCGACTGTAGGCAAATCGAAGCTGAATTGCTGAGCGCCTCTGGATCGTCGGTGCGTTTAGATGCGTCGAGAATTTCTACGCCGACAATGCGTCCTGCCTCATCATAATCGACGATGATGCCGTCCGCAACTTCCTCGCTGTCCTTGATCGGGCGATCGGTCAAATTCAGATAAACCGCGTCGGCTGCATGATCGACTCTCACCCGCATGGCTTTGTCCTATCGAAGTAAGCGGTGATCACAAATTCGGGATCGCTTCC
>DATNNI010000353.1:0-4062 GCA_035601915.1 Xanthobacteraceae bacterium | reverse complement strand
GCCGGCTTGCCGAACAGCCCGCGGCTGAACGAGACCGTCGTCCACACCGATGAAAACATGTCGTTGGCGAGTTCCTGCGGCACCAGGCCGATCAGCGAGCGGGTGATGCGGTAATCCGCAACAATGTCATGGCCATCGACGGCGACGCGGCCGCTGGTCGGATTGACGATGCCGCAGATGATGCTGATCAGCGTGGTCTTGCCGGCGCCGTTTGGGCCGAGCAACGCGAAAATCTCGCCGTGATCGATTTCGAGATTGATGTCCGTGAGCGCGTGGAAACCGCCGGCATAGGTCTTGGTGAGATGGGAAACGGAGATGGCGGAGGTCATTGCGCTGTATCGGCGTCGTCACCGGGCTTGAGCCGGTGACCCATCTTAACGGCTGCGGGAGAGCAGATGGATTGCCGGATCAAGTCCGGCAATGAGGAGCGAAGGCGCCATTCGGCTTTCCTCAAATCCAAGGCCGCGCTGCCCTGGCCTTTTCCTCGAAGCTGTCGATCTTGCTCTTCTTGACCATGGTGAGGCCGATGTCGTCGAGGCCTTCGAGCAGGCAATGCTTGCGGTGGGGATCGATTTCGAACTTGATCACGCCGCCGTCGGGGCCGCGGATTTCCTGTTTCGCCAAATCGATGGTGAGCGTCGCATTGGCGCCGCGCTCGGCGTCGTCAAACAGCTTTTCCAGGTCCTCGGGAGAGACCTGCACCGGCAAGACGCCGTTCTTGAAGCAATTGTTGTAGAAAATGTCGCCGAACGAGGTCGAGATCACGCAGGTGATGCCGAAATCCAACAGCGCCCAGGGCGCGTGCTCGCGCGAGGAGCCGCAGCCGAAATTGTCGCCGGCGACCAGGATTTTCGCCTTGCGGTAAGCCGGCTTGTTGAGCACGAAATTGGGATTCTCGCTGCCGTCCTCGCCGTAGCGCTTCTCGGCGAACAATCCCTTGCCGAGGCCCGTGCGCTTGATGGTCTTCAAGTATTGCTTGGGGATGATCATGTCGGTGTCGACATTGGTCATCTTCATCGGCGCCGCGACGCCTTCGAGTGTTGTGAACTTTTGCATGGTATTTCCCAATATGCGGGTGCGGCCGCTTCGGCTAAATGGTACAGTCAAGCGCGGCGGTCAACCCTGCGCCGCCACCGCCCCGGTAGCCGGTTGCGCGGACTCCTGCGCCTTGAATTTTGTTTCGCGATCGAGCGTGCACACCTGGATGTGATACTCGGTGTAATATTTCTGCCGCGCCAGTCTTTGCGCGGCAAGGTGCTCGGGGTTGGTGCGCCACGCGCGCTGGCCTTCTTCATGCTCGAACTCGACAATGGTCACCCGCTCGCCGTCGTCGGCAAAGAAGCCTTTATGCGAAATGTAGCCGGGCATCGTTTCGGCGATCGCCGCCATGTGATCGACCAGGGCAACGTAATCGTCTTTAACTCCCGGTTTCAGGCGGGAGCGAAACACCGTCACAATCATGGCATTGCTCCTCGTTGCGAGCGTTAACGCTCGCCGGTCTGTCTACCACAATTGCGAGATTTGTCAGCGCAGATGGCTGGTGTTCTGCTGCGTCTCGCTTTTTGGCAGATCGGCAAGATTCGTTACCCAAGGCCGGGCCGAACGAGCCCAAATCTGCAGCTTTGGGTGCAAACGATCGCGCTGGCGCAGGATGCTGACGCGCAGCATGTATGACTCCTTGGGCCCGTCTCCCGGCGTCGTCGAATAGATCGGCGTCCCGCATTTTGGGCAGAAGCCTTGCGCGCGGCGGTTGCCGCTTTCCGCGGTCTTGACGTAGATCGCCGGTTCGCCGGTCGTCTTGAGGGCATTGCCCGGAACCGGAATGGAAATGCGGAACGCGGATCCGCTGATGGTTTGACAATCCGTGCAGTGACAGATCGACACCTTTTCCGGATCGACTTCCGCTTCGACGTTGATGAAGCCGCAATGGCAGGCGCCGTCGACTTTCATGAGACTGTTCCCTTTGTGTCGTCGGCCGTTGCTTCAACGGCCTCCATATCGGCGTCCGACAAACCGAAATGATGGCCGATCTCGTGGACCAGAACGTGTTTGACAACAGCGCCGAGTGTTTCGTCATGCTCGGCCCAATAGTCGAGGATGGGCCGGCGGTAAAGCCAGATCATGTTCGGCATCTGCACCGGCGCGCTTTCCGAGCGGAAGGGCAGGCCGACGCCTTGAAACAGGCCGAGCAGGTCGAATTCACTTTCCGCGCCGATCTGGTCGAGCACTTCCTCGGTCGGGAAATCGTCGACCTGGATGACGACGTCAGTGCACAAATCGCGAAACCTTCGCGGCAAATGCCGGAAAATCTCGCCGGCGAGGATTTCGAGCTCGACGAGCGACGGCGCCTTGATCGGTCGCCACGCCAGCGGATCGGATGTCATCTCGGGCATAAGAATATTGTAGAATGTTCTAGTGGAGCGGATTTGACATTCGCCACCCACCAATCCGCTGGTTCCTGAAGCGAATGTCAAATCCAAAGCTCCACTAGCACTTATATTTGCTAGGGGTCCTTTGATTCTAACATTCGCATGATAGCCTACCAAACCGGGATGCGAATGTTAGAATCGGACCACTAGCGAGGCTGGAAACGCGCGGTCGCGCTTGACCGGCATGCTCCCACTGCGGGAGCCTCGAACGTTGTGAGGCAAGAGGTCATGGCGGCAGTGTCGCGTATACGGGTCTTTGCTCTGGCGCTTGTGCTGGCTGCAATCGCGACGCCGGTAGCGCAGGCGCAGGATTCAACGGTAAGCGGCGGGCCGTCATTTTCCCATATCGTCGGTCCGCCCGGCGTTCGCATCAATCCGCGGCCGCTCTACCGGCGCTGCAGCAGCTGGTACGTGGTGCAATACCGGCCGAGCGGCCGAGTGCTGTTTCCGGAGAAACATTGCTGGTGGGTGCGCGGTTAAGGAGCGCCGGCAGGCGCCGGTCTAACCGCGCGCTTCGGTTTTTGAATCGCCGGCCCATTCCGCCACGCGGCTTTCCAGATCTTTAAGGTTGTTGCGAATCTGTTCCAGCGCGAAGCCGAGCGCAAACAAACGTTCCACGTCCTCGGCGGACAGGCTGCGCGTCAGCGCTTCGCGCCGCAGCGTCTGGATTTCGACGGCGTAGCCCTTGAGTATCGCGTCGGTCGCCTCGAGCGGCGGCGCTGCCCGGTTTGCTTGAAGCGCCGCCGCGCTCGCGCGCAAATAATCCGCGGCAGCGGCGCCTGTCTGCGCCAGCGCCGGCGCAAGCCGTGTGCGAAACGGTTCGGGCAACGGCACCGTCGCCGCTCGTCCAATCATCACCAGATCGTGGCGCAGCCGCAGCAGCATGCGCGACAGGGGGCCGGTATCAGGCCCGACGGCCAGTCCCGCGGCGCGCTCGTGTTCCGCCTCGGCGCAGACCTCATTCATCTGCACCAGAGCTCGCCCGATGCCGCCCTGGATGCGATGGAGCGCGTCAAAGTCGAGACCGGTTTCAAGGCCATTCAGCAATTCGCCGAGTGCGCGCGCCATCTCATTGAGCGCCCGGGCAGCCGCGCCGATGACCAGCGGATGGGCTTTCGAGGGCAAGAACAGCACCGACACGACGGCGCCGGTGACGCCGCCAAGCGCCACCTCCATGATGCGGTCGATTGCCGAGCTGATAGCGGAGCCGTGCGTCAACTGCGGCAGCAGCAAGACGATGATGGCGGTGACCGGCGCGGCGGCAAATCTGGGATTGATGCTGGCGATGAAGGCGAGCGGACCGACAACAACAGCAAGAACGGCGAGCAACGCGATTTCATTATTGTGCGGAATGAGCACAGCGACTGCGCCGCCATAGATCGCTCCGCCCAGCGTTCCAATCAGATAATCGAACGAGGCTTTCAGCGACCGCCCGACACTCATCTGCGTGACGATCAGGGCGGTCATGACCGCCCATAACGGCAACGGCATATGCAGAAGCTGGGACAGCGCCAGCGCGGCCAGCGCCGCTATCGTCACCCGGACGGATAGCACCAATTGTACCCGCCGCCGTCGCAACAGCGTGCGAAGCTCAACGCGCCGTCTGTTGAGGCGTTTCACGAGGGAAAGCTTA
>DATNNI010000352.1:0-5366 GCA_035601915.1 Xanthobacteraceae bacterium | reverse complement strand
TTAATGACAATGCGGCGAAAGTCGCCAAGCGCGGGAATTTTCATTGTGTGATGTGTCGAAAGAGGAGAGGGGAGATCACAACTCGGCTTCATTCTCCAGTTGCGACTTATTCTCCAGGCAGTAATAGCCGGACAGGCGGCTTACCAGCTTACGCCGTTTCCAATCATTGAGAATGCGGCTGACATTTTCGCGGGCGATCCCCGCCATGGCGGCAATGTCGCTTTGTCCGATCTTTTGCCGGATGACGATGCGGCCCGAACCGACATCCTGTCCGAAATTCTCGGCAAGCTCGAGCAGCGTCGAGGCAACGCGGCCTTTGAGCGGCAGAAAGCTTCCGGCCGCGATAACCACGTCGGTTTCGCGCAGTCGCGTGGAAAGAATGCGGACCAGCGCCTGGTAAACTTCCGGATGCTGGTGCGTGAACGCATCGAATGCGGCGCGGCTGAGAAAACTCAAAGCGGTGTCGCGCACCGCGACTACCGAGGCGGAGCGCGGCCGGCCGTCGATCACCGATAGTTCGCCGACGATGGCGCCCGCGCCAAGAAACGCGAGGATCCGTTCGTTGCCGGCGCGTGACACCATTGCCACTTTGAGAAGTCCGTCCTCGATCCGGTAGCAACCGTCGCCGGGGTCGTCGGCGAGGAATAGAACTTCATCGGCGGCGAGCCGCACGGGCTTAGCACCGGTAAACAAATCCGTGGCGAGATGTCCGGGCAAGCCCGACAGCAGGCTCGGCCCCAGACGGGTGCCTTTCGGCATAGCCCTTCCTCCAGTGGTCCGATTCTAACATTCGCATCCCGTCTCGGCACGCTCTCGTGCGAATGTTAGAATCAAAGGACCACTAGCAAATATCAGTGCTAGTGGAGCTTTGGATTTGACATTCGCTTCACGGACTCGCGGTTGGGTGGGTAGCGAATGTCAAATCCGCTCCACTGGCGCGGCCGCGTTCCGGCAACATGGGGCAGATTTGCCGATAAGAAAAGCCCGCCCGGGGTTGGTCCGGGCGGGCTGGGGTGCTTGGGGACATCACCCCGTCGTGGTCGCCAGTGGCCCGTGGGCGGGGTCGAGGGTGCGCAGGACCGTGGCGAACCAAGCCGATCTAGAGGACGTTTGTTGGCAGGTCTCCTTCAGGCAGGTAACGCTTAACCATATCGCGCGGGGAGGGTGCCGAAGTGACCGGCATCACACAATTCCGCTTTCCGCCGAGCGGCTGGGCGAGAATGGATTATTTCGAACTGCGGCGGTGGATATCGCTTCGCGCTGGCGCCCTGCGGCGAAACCGCAGCCGAACTCCGCCGCTTCGTTTTTACGTGTTTTTCGCTGGCGCGCGCACCTTGACGCCGGCGCGATTTTCGATCGGCTGAATGACGGCGGTGACATCGGCTTCCGGCCCGAGCTCATCGCAGGTTCGCTTGAGCACGACCGCGACGGCGTCGATGACATTCGTGGTCACGCCAAGCGCCTCGCGCTCGGCAAGGAAAAGATTGACGTCTTTCGACAGCAGGCCGGCGGTGAAGCCGAGATTGAATGTGCCGGGAAGGATGGCCTTTGCGACTTTGTCCTCGGTCATGGTGTTGCGGCCGGTGCCCGCGTTGATGACGTCGAGCATCTGGTGCGGATCGAGGCCGGCCTTGAATCCCGTCACCAGCGCCTCCGCTGTAGCTGTCATCGCTGCGGCCGAGAGCACATTGTTCACGAGCTTCATGGTTTGGCCCGCACCCGGCCGCTCGCCAAGGAAAAAGACCTTTCCGATGACTTTGAGCAGCGGCTCAACGGCTGTGACGTCCGCGCGAGGGCCCGAAGCCATGACGGCGAGCGTGCCGCGTTCGGCGCCGGTCACGCCGCCGCTCACCGGGCTGTCGATCTGTACGATGTCGCGTGCGGCAAGAAGCTTGAAGACGCGCTCGGCCATCACCGCGCCGGTGGTGGAAAGATCGACGAAACGCCGGATGCGTTTGCCGTTGATGACTCCATCCGGGCCGGTTGCGACTTGCAGCACAACGGCGGGGATCGGCAAGCTCACCATCACGGTTTCGGCGGCATCCGCGACTTCCACCGGCGAGCGCATGGCGACCGCGCCCAGCGCGGCGAGATTGCCGATGGCTTCCTGCCGCGTGTCGTAAACGAAAACGCGGTGCCCGGCTTCGACGAGGCGTCGCGCCATGTGCGCGCCCATATTGCCCAGACCGATGAATCCGACGTCCATTTTTCTCTCCTCTAGTTCGCTGCGGCTGGCGCCAGAAATTCCGCCCGCACCTTCGCCGTATGTTCACCGAGCGACGGTACCGGACCATAATGCCGTGATGCCGAGGCGTGCAGTTCGGCCGGCGCCGGATACGACACGGGCCCGCTTGGCGTTGCGACTGTGATCATGCGCAGATGCGGATGGCGCGCCAGGTCGGCCACGGTGTTGATGGCCGCAAAGGCAATTTCCGCGGCGGCGAGTTTTTGCGTCAAAAGATCGGCATCCATGGTGCGCGTGATCGCCGCGACCCTGCGGTCGGTGTCGGCGCGGCGCTCGACGCGGGCGCGATTGGTGGCGAAGCCGGGGTCGGAGGCGAGATTCGCATCTCCCAGGACTCTTTCCGCGAGCACGCGCCATTCCCGATCGTTCTGAATGCCGATGAGAATTTGGGCGCCGTCGCGCGTCGGAAACGCGCCATAGGGCGCGATCGCCGGATGCGTGAGCCCGACACGCTGCGGCGGCTTGCCCGCTTCCTGTTGCAGCAGCGGAACGGTCATCCAGTCGGCGATGGAATCGAACATCGACACCGAAAGCTCGGCGCCTTGTCCGGTTCGCTGCCGCGTGATCAAAGCTTCCAGAATAGCCTCGTAGGCATTCAATCCGGTCGAGACATCGACGACCGACACGCCGACGCGCGAGGGCTCCGTCGTTCCCGTGATCGACGCGAGCCCGGTCTCGGCTTGAATGAGCAAATCGTAGGCTTTGCGTTTGGCGAACGGCCCATCCTCGCCGAAGCCTGAAATCGAACAGCAGAGCAGGTTCGGGTAATCGCGGCGAAGCCGCGAAATAGGGAAGCCGAGTTTCTCCACGGTGCCCGGTTTGAGATTCTGCACAAATATGTCGGCACGCTTAAGCAGGGCGCGAAGCAGAGCCTTGTCCTCGTCTTTCGTCAGATCGAGGACGACTGACTCTTTACCGCGATTGAGCCAGACGAAGTAGCTGCATTCGCCGTGAGCGAAGCCGTCATAGTAACGGGCGAAATCGCCTTCGGGCCGCTCGATTTTTATGACGCGGGCGCCGGCGTCCGCCAGGCGGCAGGTGCACATCGGCGCCGCGACGGCCTGTTCGAGCGACACCACCAACAGGCCTGAAAGGGGAGTGGACATCAATACGATCGCGGCAGGCCGAGCACGTGCTCGGCGATATACGAGAGAATGAGATTGGTGGAAATCGGCGCCACCGTGTAAAGCCGCGTCTCGCGGAATTTCCGTTCGATGTCGAACTCTTCCGCAAAGCCGAATCCGCCGTGGGTCTGCACGCACATGTCGGCCGCCGCCCACGACGCTTCGGCGGCAAGGTGTTTGGCCATGTTGGCCTCGGCGCCGCAATCCTTGCCCGCTTCGTAGAGCGCGGCCGCTTCGTGGACCATCAATTCCGCCGCGCGCATGCCGACATAAGCGCGGGCGATCGGAAATTGCACGCCCTGATTCTGGCCGATCGGGCGTCCGAATACCACACGCTCGCGCGCGTAAGCGGCGGCCTTGCCGATGAACCATTTGGCGTCGCCGATGCATTCGGCGGCGATAAGAATGCGTTCGGCATTCATGCCGGAAAGAATGTAGCGGAAGCCCTCGCCCTCGACGCCGATCAGGCTGTCGGCCGGGATGCGCACGTTCTCCAGGAAGATTTCGGTGGTGGCGTGGTTCATCATGGTGCGGATCGGGCGGATGGTCAGGCCGTTGCCCTTGTGCTCGCGCATGTCGATGAGAAACACCGAGAGCCCGGCGGTCCGCGATTTTGCTTGCTCGCGCTGCGCGGTGCGCGCGAGCAGCAACATCAGATCGGAATACTCGGCGCGCGAGGTCCAGATTTTCTGGCCGTTGACGATGTAGCTGTTGCCGTCGCGCACAGCCGTGGTGCGAAGGCTGAGCGTATCGGTGCCCGACGTAGGCTCGGTGACGCCGAACGCTTGCAGCCGCAGTTCGCCGCGCGCGATGCCGGGCAGGTAGCGCGCTTTCTGCGCTGCGCTGCCGTGACGAAGCACCGTGCCCATGGTGTACATCTGTGCGTGGCAGGCGGCGCCGTTGCAGCCGGACGCCTGAATCTCCTCCATGATGGCGGTCGCCGCCCGCATGGTGAGCCCGCTGCCGCCGTATTCCTCGGGGATTAGGGCGGCAAGAAATCCGGCCTTGGTCAAAGCGGCGACGAATTCTTCGGGATAGGCGCGTTCGCGATCGAGTTTTTGCCAATACGTTCCGGGAAAATCGGCGCACAAGGCGCGCACGGAATCGCGAATTGGTGCGAAATCGGTCTCGGTCACTGTGCGAGCTCCGCGCGGCCGTTGTTGATCGCGACCACGTCACGCTCGACGACGCGGGCGCGAAAGCTCACGAGATTGCCGTCGCGCCACATCTCGGTGCGGATTGTCTCACCGGGAAAGACCGGCGCGGAAAAGCGGCCGGAAAACGACGTCAGCCGCGCCGGATCGTAGCCGCACATCGTCTTGAGCAAAGCGTGGCCGGACACACCGAAGGTGCCGAGGCCGTGCAGTATCGGCCGATCGTAGCCGGCGGCCTTGGCGGCGGCCGGTTCGGCATGAAGCGGATTATAGTCGCCGCTCAGGCGGTAGATCAGCGCCATTTCCGGGCGCGTACCGAGATCGCACACCATGTCCGGCGCGCGCGCCGGAATCGGATGCGGCGGCGTAGGCCGCGGCGGCCCGCCGAAACCGCCATCGCCGCGGCAGAAGATGGTTTGCGTGACTGTGGCGACCGGCGCGCCAGTGGCCTTGTCGGTGATTTCGCGCTCGGTCAGAAGGAGCGCGCCTTTGCCGGCGCCTTTGTCGATCACGTCGACAATTCGCGTTCGCCCAATTAACGTGCCGTGCGCCGAAAGCGGACGATACAGCTTGAAGCCCTGCTCGCCGTTGACCACCATCACCCAGTTGATGCCGCTGTCAGGATTGCGCGCCAGCGAGCCGCTATGGGCCAGCACGGTCGCCATGGTCGGCAGCACCTTCAAGCCTTTTTCATAGACGAAGGCGAGCTCGTCTTCGTTCACCGGATCGTGGCCGAGGCCTATGCCGAGCGCGTAGAGCATGCAGTCTTTCGCCACGTAGACTTGTTCGGCCGGCGCGATCTGCAACGCCATCAGCTTGTCGTAGACGATGGCCATCTCACAC
>DATNNI010000351.1:0-3256 GCA_035601915.1 Xanthobacteraceae bacterium | reverse complement strand
CAGGTGAACCTGCTGCTTCATATCGCCTGAACTCGTCCAACCCATGAGCGGCTCAACCGTCCGTGGCTGCTCAGGCTCGTAATCGAGCATCCATTCCTTGGTCTTGGCTTGGCCCGATTGCATGGCCGTCCGGGCTGGCTTGTAAATTCTTGCAGTCATTGGCGAAGCCGCTCAATCGAAAACAAATTTTGCCCAAAATGCCGCCAAACCAGCGAATGAGCGGGTGGTCGGGGCAGCAGGATTCGAACCTGCGACCTGCAGTACCCAAAACTGCCGCGCTACCAGGCTGCGCTATACCCCGCCCGGTTGGCGGCTGGATACATGTTTCACCCGTTTCCGGCAAGATCGGCCGCGGCGGCGCGTCCCAAGGGCCGAATGCCCGCGAGGCAGCGCGCGGTCGGGTGTTCCGGCTCCATGCCGTCAGTGATGGCCGCCGAAAATCGAGCTTTCGACGCGATCTCCGGGCGCAATGCCGAATTTGCGCGCGGTGCCGGAGATCACTTCGAGCACCGCGCGGATAGGAGCGCCGGAGGGAATGAGCCGATCGGAGAGCGGTTCGGTATTTTCCGCAATCCGCACAACGCGGCCGTCACCGGCAATGAAGATCATGTCGAGAGAAATGTAGGTGTTGTGCATCCAGAAGGAGACCGGTTGATCCTGCTGGAAGTCGAACAGCATGCCGTGACCCTCGGGCAGCTCCTTGCGGAACATCAAACCGCGGGACCGCTCCGCTTCGGTGGCCGCAAGCTCGACGCTGAATGCGTGCACGCCGCTCTTGCTGACGATATCGAGTGTCGAGTCGCCCGCGGCGTGCAGCGGCGCACCGGCGAACAAGACCAGGCACGCGGCCATGAACAGATCGGTAGCGTAACGGCGAGCCGCGCGAATT
This sequence comes from Xanthobacteraceae bacterium, assembly GCA_035601915.1. Classification (GTDB taxonomy): domain Bacteria; phylum Pseudomonadota; class Alphaproteobacteria; order Rhizobiales; family Xanthobacteraceae; genus BOG-931. The sequence goes on along the minus strand of DATNNI010000351.1, from coordinate 2,367 downwards.
GACCCGGCCAAGCGGAGCCGACGCCTGGCTAATGAGGCGCTGGCGAGTGAGACGCTAACTAGTGCGACGAGGGGCCCAGTGGTCCGGCCTCTGGGCGGACTTCGGCGGCCATCAAGCCCTTGGGGCCAGGGCCGAAGCGCACCAAGACGAACTGGCCCGGCCGCAATTCGGCAATGCCGAAGCGGCGCAGCGTCTCCATGTGCACGAAGATGTCCGCCGTCCCCTCCCCCCGCGTGAGGAAGCCGAACCCGCGAAGCCGATTGAACCATTTCACCTGTGCTCGTTCGAGGCCGCTGGTGGGGGTCACCGTAACATGGGTTCGCGGCGGCGGCATCTGCGCCGGATGGATCGCGGTCGACTCGTCCATCGAAATTATGCGGAAGGCTTGCAAGCCCTTTGAGCGAGGAAGAACCTCGCAGACGATGCGCGCGCCTTCGTAAGCCGTCTGATAGCCGTCACGGCGCAGGCACGTCACATGCAGCAGCACGTCGGCCATGCCGTTGTCGGGAACCAAGAAGCCATAGCCCTTTGCGACATCAAACCATTTGATGACGCCGGACACTTCGATGACTTGAGCCGCCGCGTCGTCGTGAAGTTCGACGTCCGGCCCGAGCCCAGTCGTGGTGGATTTTGTTTCGATTCCGTCCGACGACATGACGCCGTCACCGCCGCCGCTGTGTGCTCACGCCCCGCGCGGGCGCTTCACGAATCAATCAAGTGCTTCGAACATAACACCGGCCATCCGGCGGAAAAGGACAAAAATGCAACACTGAGCCAAAAGCGTCACAACCTGTGAACATCGGTGGATGACGCGCACTCGGCGAATTGCTCGAGCACGGCGCCGATGTCGTGGCGCACCACAAGATCGGCAATATCGTCGAAGTCGGTCGGATCGCGATTAATGATGATCAGGCGCGCGCCGTTACGTTTCGCCATCAAAGGGAAACCCGCCGCAGGCCAGACCACCAGCGAGGAGCCGATCGCCAGAAACAGGTCACACGACAAAGTCAGGTCTTCGGCGCGCTGCATCGGCAAGCTCGGCATGGCCTGCCCGAAAGAAATGGTGGCGGTCTTGATGTAGCCGCCGCAAGCGGGGCAATCGGGCGCGCAGCCGTTGCCGCTCTCCATGCACGCGCGCACCCACGAGACCTCGTAGCGCTGTTCACAATCAAGGCACAACGCATACGTCGTGTTGCCGTGCAGTTCGACGACATGTTCGGATGCGATGCCAGAGGCTTGATGCAGGTTGTCGATGTTCTGTGTCACCACGGCGGGCACTTTTCCCATCCGATAGAGGCTCGCCAGCGCCCGATGCCCCCGCCCCGGCTGCGCCAGCCCGAACTCGTCTTGCATCGCGAAGCGCCGCCGCCAGGATTCGTTCCGCGCCTCTTGGCTGGCCAGAAACTCGTCGAACGGAATTGGCCGATTCTTCGTCCAGATGCCTCCCGGCGAGCGGAAATCGGGAATGCCGCATTCGGTGGAAATGCCGGCCCCCGTGAATGGCAGGACGACGGAAGCCTCCGCGATTGCATCCGCGAGGCTTTCGGCCGCGACGCCCAAACCAGAAACGTCCATCTCTTTCGACCCGCTCTTTCGACCCGTTTGGCTTCGGCTTACATAAGCCGGGCCGGAATGGCCAAGACGCAATATAAGTTCAACATCAGCGAAGGTGCTATTATGCGCTATCTGCATACAATGCTGCGCGTGCGAAATCTGGACGCGGCTCTCGACTTTTACTGCAACAAGCTCGGGCTCACGGAAGTCCGGCGCCACGTCGACGAAAAAAACAAATACACGCTCGCGTTTTTGGCCGCGCCGTCCGACGGCGAGCTGATCGCCAAGGGCCCGCAAAACCGCCAGGCGCCGCTCGTCGAGCTGACATATAACTGGGACGGCGGCGAGGATTACGGCGAGGCTCGCTATTTCGGCCACCTCGCCTACGAAGTCGACGACATTTACGCGACTTGCGAGCGGCTGATGAAAGCGGGCGTCACCATTAACCGGCCGCCGCGCGACGGGATGATGGCCTTCGTGCGCTCGCCGGATAAGCAATCCATCGAATTATTGCAAAAGGGAGCGGCGCTGCCGGCAAAGGACCCCTGGAAGTCCATGCCTAACACCGGTCAGTGGTAATGCGCCATTTCTTGCCGCGCGCGGCAAAGCTCTTTATATCTCCGCGCCTTGCGGCGCGCCTCGTGCGCGCGTCGCGTTGCGCCCTTCGTCTAGCGGTCCAGGACGCCGCCCTTTCACGGCGGAAACACGGGTTCGATTCCCGTAGGGCGCGCCAGGGATTTCCATTGTTGACCTGCCGACGTGGGTTTGACTGCCGTCAAGGCCGTCACGTCCCTTTAGTCAAATGTCCGTAGC
>DATNNI010000350.1:0-3360 GCA_035601915.1 Xanthobacteraceae bacterium | reverse complement strand
CCCTGCCGGCTATTTGGCAAGCGGAGCAAGCTGTTGCCTCTCCAGTCAGATGACGTCCCCGGGAATGTGTTGCCCGAAGGGCCAGGCTCCAGCCGGTCCAAACAAGAGCCAGTGCCTGATCATCATCCACATTCCGCCCGGCCCGAGCTGCACGTGCGGCAGCGGACAAATTCCCACCGCCAGCGGCAAGTGTTGCGCGGCCGCAAACGTCACGTCGAATGGCGAATGCTGTTCAGGCGCAGTTGATCCGTCCAATCGGGCGAGTTGTCCGACGCCTGTGCCGACTTGCGCGGCCGGATACACGCGAATGCGCGACGGTTCATGCTGCAATAACCGCAACGTCGGCCGTGACGGAACCTGCACGACCAACAAACAACCCTGTTCGCAAGGTGAGTTCCGCGACGCCACCGGTGCCTGCGTCCCGGTTTCGCCGCCTTCGTGTTCACCCGATCAGATTGCCGACAGCAATGGCAACTGCATTGCGCGGCGACGAGGGCCGCTGCGTCCGTCTTGTGCCGCGGGCGCTATTCTCGATCGGAACGGCAAGTGCGTCACGCCACCGCCGCGGAGTTGCGGCTGCGGCGAACTACGCGACAAATCCGGGGCCTGCGTGGCGATGAAAAAAGCTGGCTGTGCGCCAGGCTGGATTCTCAACGCGCGGGGCGTCTGCGTGCCCTTGGGTGGCGTGCCCGGCGCGGGAGGCTTTCCGCTACCGGGCGGATACGGGATGCCAATGCGGCCGTTCGGACCCGGTGGCGGCGGATTCGGCAGAGGGCGTTTTCGATAGAAGAAACAATGCTGATTAATGTGGCGTCGCCTCCACGGAGAACGTGAGATGAGAATGAGTTTGTTGCATGTCGCGGCTGTGATCGTGACTGTTGTCATTGCCCCGGTAGCGAGCCGGTCACAAGATTTGCGCACCGAGATCGAAGAGGTTGTCAGGGATTACCTGGCGAGCCATCCCGATGAAGTTGGCGCCATCGCCAAGGATTACATGGTCAAGCACCCGGAAGCGATGGCCGCTGGCGCAAATGCTGAAATTGCGATCGGCCGCCCGCGCCAGCGCCACCGCCGCCTCGCCTGCGGCGTCTGATGCAAAAGCTCCCGGCGAACGTCGCGCCGCAATCAAAAACAATGCGGCAGCTCTGTTTTCCTCGCCCCATCAGGTGACACTCGGCGATGCCAACGGCGACATCACGCTTGTTGAGTTCTTCGACTACAGTTGCGGTTATTGCCGGCGCGCCATGCCGGACATGCTCGCGTTGATGCACGACGACCCGCACTTGCGGATTGTGCTCAAAGAGCTGCCGATCCTCGGGCCTGGATCGGCAGAAGCCGCACGAATAGCCGTCGCGGTACGCATGCAGGACTCTGACGGGCAGAAATACCTCGCCTTCCATCGCGCCCTCCTCGGAGCGCCCGGTCCGGCCAGCAAGGAAAGGCGCTCGCGGTCGCAAAAGACCAAGGCCTCGACATGGAGCGCTTGGAGCGCGACGCCGCAAGCGACGAGGTGACGACCACGCTGAGCGAGGACGTCAAGCTTGCCGGCGCCATGGGCATCCACGACACTCCGGGATACGTCGTCGGCGACGACGTGGTGCTCGGGGCGGTCGGGCTCGCGGCCCTCAAGGAGCGGATCGAGGCTGTGCGGACCCACGTTAATTAGCCTGCAAACTCGCGGTCGGGAGGCCCTTCCCTTGATGGTCGCGCTCCCCATATTTCCGGGAGGCGGACGCCTTACAGGGTCCGCTCGCCCGAGGGTTGGTCGGCCTTTTTCGGATCGGCGGCGCCGGGTTAAAGTCAAATTTCCCCATGACGATGTTCCGCTCGCGCCGCAAGGGCGGTCGGAATAGGCCGAGGGCAACGCTATGAATTTCGATAAGTATACCGACCGCAGCCGCGGTTTCGTCCAATCTGCCCAGTCGCTCGCGACGCGCGAGGGACACCAGCAATTTGCGCCCGAGCATTTGCTTAAGGTGCTGCTCGACGACCCGGAAGGGTTGGCGGCAGGGCTCATCGACCGTTCCGGCGGCAATTCGCGCCAGGCTTTGGCGACCGTCGACGCGGCGCTTGCCAAGCGTCCGAAAGTCTCCGGCGGGGGCGCCGGCCAGGTCTATCTCGACCCGGCCCTGGCGCGGGTGTTCGAGACGGCCGAGAAGGCCGGCGAAAAGGCCGGCGACAGCTTCGTCACCGTCGAGCGCTTGCTCCTTGCGCTGGCGCTGGAAAAAAATAGCGAAGCCGGAAAACTCCTCGCGCAAGCGGGCGTGACACCGCAAAATCTCAACGCCGCCATTGAGGCATTGCGCAAGGGCCGCACCGCCGATTCGGCTTCGGCGGAAAACGCTTATGACGCGCTGAAGAAATACGCGCGCGACCTCACCCAGGCCGCACGCGACGGCAAGCTCGACCCGGTGATCGGCCGTGACGAGGAAATTCGCCGCACCATTCAAGTGCTGTCGCGGCGCACCAAGAACAACCCGGTGCTGATCGGCGAACCCGGCGTCGGCAAGACCGCAATCGTCGAAGGCTTGGCGTTGCGCATTATCAACGGCGACGTGCCCGAAAGCCTGGCAGACAAAAAGCTCCTGTCACTCGACATGGGCGCAATGATCGCCGGCGCCAAATATCGCGGCGAATTCGAAGAACGGCTCAAGGGGGTGTTGCAGGAAGTTACGTCTTCCGCCGGCGCCTACATTTTGTTTATCGACGAAATGCATACCATCATCGGCGCCGGCAAAGCCGACGGCGCCATGGATGCGTCGAACCTGCTCAAGCCCGCGCTCGCCCGCGGCGAATTGCACTGCATCGGCGCCACCACGCTCGATGAATACAAGAAGCACGTGGAAAAGGATGCCGCGCTTGCGCGCCGCTTCCAGCCGATCTTTGTCAACGAGCCGAGCGTCGAGGATACGATCTCGATCTTGCGCGGCTTGAAGGACAAGTATGAGGCGCACCATGGCGTGCGCATCACCGACGGCGCGATCGTCGCGGCCGCCACGATGTCGAACCGTTACATCACTGACCGTTTTCTGCCCGACAAGGCGATCGACCTGATCGACGAGGCCGCGGCGCGGCTGCGCATGCAGGTCGATTCCAAACCCGAAGAGCTCGACAATCTCGATCGCGAAATCGTCCGGCTCAAGATCGAGCAGGAAGCATTGAAGAAGGAAAGCGATCCGGGTTCGCGCTCTCGCCTCAGTGGCCTCGAAACCGAGCTCGTGGCGCTGGAAAAGCAGTCCGCTGACCTGACCGCGCGATGGAAGTCCGAGAAGGAAAAGCTCAATTCCGCGGCCGAGCTGCAAAAGCAATTGGACAAAGCCAAGAACGATCTCGCGGAGGCTGTTCGCCCGGGGCGCGGCG
>DATNNI010000349.1:0-3141 GCA_035601915.1 Xanthobacteraceae bacterium | reverse complement strand
ACCCTTGGGAAACAGACCCACAGCACCGTTTTTCAACAACGGGGCGGCCAGGCCGAGGAGCTTCGGGAGTGGGGCGAGCGCCCGGGCAACGACCACTTCAATCGACTCGGGAGGACGAGCGACAAAGTCCTCAATCTTTCCGGCATGCACTATGGCCCGTGCGCCAGTGGCGCGAACTGCCTCGCGCAGAAACGCTATTTTTTTGGGGTTGGTTTCCACCAGGTAAACCCGGGCGTCGGGCACATCTGCAAGCGCGCAGGCAATTGCCACGCCGGGAAATCCGCCGCCGGAGCCGAGGTCGGCCCAAACGCGGGCCTTTGGCGCGAGCGCGAGCAACTGGAGGGAGTCCGCGACGTGGCGGGTCCAGATATTTGGCTCCGTGGACGGCGCGACGAGATTAATCCGCTGCTGCCAGCGAAGGAGCACAGCGACATAGCGATCCAAGCGGTCCACTGTTTCACGTGAAACAGGAATGAGCGTTAGTGCATGCGCGCGATCGGCCGCAAACTCCAGGCCGGTATGTGGAGGTCGGCGCCCACCGCCTGGGGAGGCTTGCGGGCCATTTCCGGCACGCCGAGCGCTCATGCCAGGCCGCGAGTGGACTTGCGCTCTTGGCGCTCCTGGCGCTCCTGGCGCTCCTGGCGGCGCAAGTAGGCGACGAGGAGCGTAAGCGCCGCCGGCGTCATGCCGTCGATGCGGCCGGCGTGGCCAATGGTCCGCGGCTTATGAGCGTGGAGCTTGGCCCGGACTTCGTTCGAAAGCCCCGGAATGGCGTCGTAAGCAATCCCGTTGGGCAGGACGAGGCCTTCGTCGCGTCGATAGGATTCGACATCGGTGGCCTGGCGGCGGAGATAGACCGCGTATTTGGCGTCGATCTCGACTTGCTCGGCGATGTTCGCCTCGATTTCGCCAAAACACGGCCAAACCTTTTTCAAATTGGCGACGCCGATCTGGGGATACGCCAGCAACTCGAACGCGGAGCGGCGCTGGCCGTCCTGGCGCAGCGTCAGTCCATGCCGGGCGGCTTCGCTGGGCGTCAGCGTATGCGATTCGGCCATTTCGCGGGCCGCCTTGAGCGACGCGAGCTTGCTGCGGTAGGCACTGGCGCGGTTCGAACCGACACACCCGATTGCGATGCCCTTCTCGGTCAGACGCTGATCGGCATTATCCGCCCGAAGCGTCAGCCGATATTCGGCCCGAGAGGTAAACATGCGATAGGGCTCGGTCACGCCGCGCGTCACCAAGTCATCCACCATGACGCCGAGATAGGCTTCCGCCCGATCGAAGATGGCCGGCCCTGCCCCGCCCGCGCGCTTGGCTGCATTGATACCGGCCAAAAGGCCCTGTGCCGCCGCCTCCTCGTACCCAGTCGTGCCGTTGATCTGCCCGGCCAGGAACAGCCCCGGCAATCGCCGCGTCTCCAGCGACGGCATGAGCTCGTGCGGATCGACGTGGTCGTATTCGATGGCATAGCCTGGCCGGACCACGCGCGCGCGCTCAAGACCTGGAATCGACCCAACCACGGCGGCCTGAACCTCCTCCGGCAGCGAGGTCGAAATGCCATTGGGATAGACGGTCGTGTCGTCGAGGCCCTCCGGCTCGAGAAAGATCTGGTGCCCGTCGCGGTCGCCGAAGCGCATGATCTTGTCTTCGATCGACGGGCAATAGCGCGGGCCGCGGCTCTTGATTTGACCGGAATACATCGGCGAGCGGTGAACGTTGTCGCGGATGATGGCGTGCGTCGCCGCGCTGGTGCGAGTGATCGCGCACTGGATTTGCGGATTAGTGATCCGCTCGGTGAGGGTCGAAAACGGCTCCGGCGGATCGTCCCCCGGCTGGATCTCCAAGGCCGCCCAGTCGATGGTCGTCCCGTCGAGCCGCGGCGGCGTGCCGGTTTTCAGCCGGCCGAGCGCGAAACCCGCGCGCTCAAGCGTGCCCGAGAGGCCTAGCGCCGGCGCTTCGCCGACGCGTCCTGCCGGGATCTGTCGATCGCCAATATGAATGAGCCCCCGCAAAAACGTCCCAGTCGTCAGTACAATCGACGCCGCCGCGAAGGCCTGGCCATCGCCGAGCACAACGCCGGTAGCGCAGCCGTCGCAAACCGAGATGTCGTCCACCTCTCCTTCGACGACCGTTAGATTCGGCGTGTGCGAGATCGCGCGTTGCATGGCGGCCGCGTAAAGCTTCCGGTCGGCTTGGGCACGCGGACCGCGCACGGCCGGCCCTTTGCGGCGGTTGAGCAAGCGAAACTGAATGCCGGCGACGTCGGCGACGCGGCCCATAAGGCCGTCTAGGGCATCGATTTCGCGCACCAGATGGCCCTTGCCGAGGCCGCCGATCGACGGATTGCAGGACATCGCGCCGACGCTGGCAAAGCGCTGCGTGATGAGCGCGGTGCGCGCGCCTATGCGCGCTGCGGCCGCCGCGGCTTCGCAGCCGGCGTGCCCGCCGCCAACGACAATGACATCGAACCCAGTGTTCATCGAAATCCCGCTAAATCGGCCCGTTCTATCCGTCGCCGAATCTGCGGTCAAAGCCGCAAGTCCCGTGTTTCACGTGAAACAGCCGCGTCAGCCGGGCATGCGTCCCGTTCGTTGTTCGATAGTTAACGTTAACGAAACGTTGCCGGCAGCCGATCACTTACCAATACAGAACTCGCGGAAGATCACGTCGAGAATATCTTCCACGTCGACCCTCCCCGTCAGCCTGCCAACCTCGGTCGCTGCTGATCTCAAATCCTCCGCGATCAGCTCCTCGCTTCCGGCCGATCCCTGAAGGGCGCGATCGAGCGCTGCAATCGTCTCCTCCAGCGCTCGGCGATGGCGCACCCGCGTCACCATCGGGGCTTCGGTGGTTGAGAAGAATTGCCGAACGCGTTCGGCGAGCTCCTTTAACAGCGATTCCGTCCCGGCGCCGGTAAAAGCCGAGATGGCGAACACCCTCCCCGATTCATTTGTGGATTTCGGTTCACTCCTTGCGCGTTCCTCCTCGCCTAACAGGTCGGCTTTATTGCGTAAGGCCCAGACCTCGGCCGCTGAGACTTTCTCGGCCGCCGCCCCACCCGCCTTAGCGCTGTCGGCCGATGCATCAGTGAGCCAGAGGACGAGGTCGGCCATTGCCACGCGCTCGCGCGCGCGACGA
>DATNNI010000348.1:0-2400 GCA_035601915.1 Xanthobacteraceae bacterium | reverse complement strand
CATGGGATTTCGGCTCCGTCACGACCAGGAGCCAGCGCGCATCCGGCGACAGTTCGGTGCCGCGGATCACGACCTCGTCTCCCAGATAAAACGGCAACACGGAACGCGTTACGTCGCCCTGCTGCAGGGCCTCGGCGTGTTTGCGGGCGGTCTCGGCGTCGTCATGCAGTTTCTTCAAGGTGGAAAAGGTACGCAGCTGCATTTCGCGCAGATCATCCGCGGTCGGCGGCGCATTCGGATCTTTCTCCGCTTTGACGATGGCAGCAGGGGTCGTTACGCCGCTGCCGAAATCGTGCAGGAACCAATCATGGTCGACGCGGAAACTTAAAATTCGTCCGTCGGCCGAAAACTGCGGGGAGCTTTTAGCCTGCGGCGTTCGCGTGATTTGCAGCAATCGACCGCTCGATAGGTCGCGCACGAAAATATCTTGATGGCGGATAAAGGCCGCGCGTTTACCGGCGCGATCGTAAACCGCGGGTCCGTCGGCATTTGCCATGGCGGCCGCATCCACGACCTGATCCTTGCCGCTTGCCGGATCAACACGATGCAAATCTACGATCGGCGATCCGATGCGCTTCAGCGAGTAGTACACCGCTTTGGCATCGGCCGACCAATAAGCGTCGCTGACCGGCGGTCCGATCCAGTCCGGATCCGCCATGATTTTATCGAGCGACAATGCTGTCTGCGCCGGGGCCTGCGCGACACTTAAGGTTACCGAGCCTGCGATACATGCCAGCGCCGAAATCACCCGCAAGAAATATTTCATTGATCTTCCGCCCAATTGGCTATTTTTAAAGCAACACGATTTCTGGCCGGCGAAGCCGGCTTTTTGGCTCGCCACTGCGGTACAAACCCTAGTTTGGCGGCCGGTCAGGACCTGAAGGCCGATCCGGCGCAGGCTTGGGTGCCGGCTTCGGCGCCGGTTTCGTGTCCGGCCGCGTCGGCCGCGGGCTGGGATTTGGGCGTGAGCCAGGGTTCGGCCGCGAGCCAGGGTCAGGCCGCGTTCCCGGGTTTGGCCGCGGCGGCGGATTCGGGCGGTCGGGGGTCGGTCGAGTCACCGGCGGCCGGGGTCGCGGCGGCGGCGGGCGCGGCCGTGGCGGCGGATTGGGACGCACTACGGGTGGCCTGGGTCGCGGTGGCGGCGGCCGACGCGGCGGCACTGGCCGGTGCATCCAGTAATCGCGGCGCCCATACCAGGGGCGGCCCGCATAGTAGCGTCCCCAATAGTCGCCGAGACTGAAGGCAACGATGCCGATACCTAATTGCGCGCCGAACTGGATGACCGGCACGCGGCGGCTTTGATAGTCGTAATACAAATAGTTGCCGTAGACCCAGCCGCGATTGCCTTCCCAATCAACATCGCACCAAGTCCAGTCATCGAGACAACCGTTGAGATTCAACAAGGCATTGGGCGGTACGGTCGTGACCAAGGGATAGTCGGAGCTCGGTCCTGCGCGCAAATGCACGGCACCTTGCGTATAGGCGTTGGCGGCCCAGACGTTAGAGCCATAGGCAATAGCGAGAAGGCCGGCGAGCAACAGTGACAGACGCTTCATGACTCCACCTGTTTGCGATTCTTTTCCGGGTGCGAGTTTGAGCCTATTGCGGAGGGGCCGCAACGCCACCAAGCGTAGCCGCTGCCCGAATATCGTCCTCGGTCGTCGTGAATTTGAGCGGCCGCCTGAAAGGCCAGGGGCGATGAGGAGCTTCGAGGTCCTGCTCTTCCGGACCTTGAAGCTGCTCATCGTCCCTGCCCATCCGGGCGGCCGCTCAAATTAAGTCAGGCGTACTCGTCAATATGCGACTTGGGCGGCCGAGGGCCCCCGCCCGATTCCGGCGTGTCGGCGGATTTCGAGGCCGGTTTGTCCGGACCTTGGTCCGATCGTTGCCGGCGCTCCTTGTCGTCTTTGGAGGATCGCCGATCGGCGATCGGGAGAGTCGGGTAAAGGCCTGAATTGCTTAAGCGGTCAACTTCACTCATTGCGTGACCTCGCTCATGGGGCTTTGGGTGACTCGGGCGCTGTCGGTTTCGTGTCTTTCATCAACACGGTCTGATCGAGATCGGCGGGCGCCACGCGCACCGCCAAGCGGTTGGTGGCGCTGCCGGCATCGGCCAATTCGACGCCGGGCGCGAGGGTCGCCGGCGTATCCGTCGTGGTCCTTGCCGTCGTGGTGTCCGCGGGAGACACGGCCTCCAGCACCAAAACGGCGACGCGTCGATTCGCATTGCGTCCCTCGCTGGAAGAGTTCGCCTGGCGCGGATGAAACTCTCCGAAACCGACGATTTCGAGCCGCAGCGGATCGATGCCCTGTCTCGTAAACTGATGCACCACGCTGGCGGCACGAGCCGCCGACAGCTCCCAATTGGACGGGAATGCCGTGGTGCGGATCGGCCGATCG
>DATNNI010000347.1:0-3738 GCA_035601915.1 Xanthobacteraceae bacterium | reverse complement strand
GCTATCACGCCATCGAGGCGGCGCTGTTCTCGGGCAAGCTCGATGAGATCAACGCGCCGGCCGACAAGCTCGTCGCCGATTTGACGGCATTCAACACCCGGCTCGAGGCGAAGAACTTTCAGTTTGAGCCGCAGGGTCTGCTCAACGGCGCGACTAAGCTCGCCTACGAGGTCGGTGAGAACAAATCAAAGGGCGGAGAATCGCCGTATTCCGGCACGTCGCTTAACGACATCCAGCAAAATGTCGAGGGCATCGCAGCCGTGTACAAGCTCGCCTTTGCGCCGACGCTGCAAGCGAAAGATCCGAAGCTTGCCGCGCGCATCACCGACAAAATCGAAGACGTCGAAAAGCTGGTGAATGTGCCGGACATGAAGAGCGTCGATCAGCCCGCGCTTAAGAAAGCTGGGGAGGAACTGGCCGTGCTGCTGCAGAGCACAGCGGCCAAGCTGAAGCTCAAGAAGCCGGCGCTTGGCGAGTGACGCGTGCCCTTCCATACGCCATCGTCTGTTGCGTGGCCGCAATGCTGGCGATGGCCGGCGCGAAATCAGCGCCCATCACCAGCCGGGAAAGCGTTTTGCCGCCGGGGACCGAGCTCAACCAGGAGCAGCTCGACCAGCCGACCGAGCTATTTGCGTCCGAACTTACCGGCGGCAAGCGTTCCTATCTGGTCAATTTCGGCGATCTCTTATTCTCATCGCCGAATATTCTCGGCGGCGTTGCCCGGCAGGCCGGCATGAGCTGCAGCACCTGCCATCAGCAGGGGCACAATAATCCGAAGTTGTTCATCCCCGGCCTGTCCAGCCGGCCCGGCACCGTCGATACGACCAACGCGGTGTTCGAGCCCAGGTCGGACAATGGCGTTTTCGATCCGGTAACGCCGCCGAGCTTGCGCGGCGCCAAACACCTCGCACCTTATGGACACGACGGGCGCTTTGCGACACTGCGCGATTTTGTGCGCAACGTGGTTGTCAACGAGTTTGCCGGCCGCGAGCCGTCGGCCGAGATCCTGGACGCGGTTGTCGCCTACATCGAAGACATTTCGTTTCTGCCCAACGCGAAGCTTACGGCCGACGGCCGTTTGACGGATGCGGCGTCCGCCGCCGCCCGGCGCGGCGAAATACTCTTCAACAAGCCATTCCGGCGCGACGCGGCCATGAGCTGTGCATCCTGTCACCAGCCGGGGAGCGCCTTCGTCGACCATCAGGTGCATGACGTCGGGACCGGCGGCCGATACAAGACCCCGAGTTTGATCAACGCCGACTTCAACGCGCCGTATTTCCATGACGGCCGCTACGACAACTATGAGCAAGTGATCGCGCATTTCGACCGCCAATTCGATCTCGGTCTCACCGCCGGCGAGAAAGGCGATCTCGCCGCGTATCTCGTCGCGGTCGGCGATGCGGCCGAACCGACAAGCCGCAACAGCGTTCAAGCCGAGCTCGAGGAAATCGGGCACTTGGGCGCGGTTCTCGACACCGCGATCCCGGCGCGCAATCAGGCGGTGATTGCCCTGACGGTCGATGTGGTCGGAAACGAATGGCGCGAGCTCGGTGAGTATTTTCCGGGTCGCAACGATACCAGTGTTGCCGGCGGCTTAAGCGAGCGCCTGGCGGCGCGCGATGCGGCGCGCGGCATGGCGCTGAGCTTGCGAGAGATCGCGATGGCGGCGGCGAGCGACGATTATGATGCCGCCGCACAAGCCTATGCCGATTATAAAGCGCAGGGCATTGCCGCGGCGTCCGCGCTGAAGCACGCCGAGGCCTGGTCATTATTCAATCCGCAAATTCGCCAGGCGCATTTCGCGGCGCTGCAACGCCTCGCCGATTCTGCCCGGTGACACTCTGCCGGCCTGTAAACCGGGGCAGAGCGCACGGCAATGACCGGCGTGCGTGCGGCGATCCGGCGGGGTGAAGCCGTTTGACAGCATTTCTTAAGACTCGGCGCTATTAGAGTCGGGCCTGGTCGGCATGGAGATGAAGCGCGAAGGGTGCCTGTATGAGCAAATCCCTCTCGATCCAGGTGAACATCATATGCTGGTTGCTGTTTCTTATCGGGTGGGCAGCGATCATCGAACGTCCGGAATGGTTCGGGTAGCCGCGCCTTACCGATAAGGGCGGGCGTCGCCGCCCGGCGGGGGGCCGCCTGGTGTGCTTGATTTTTGCCGGCAGAGCCCTGATATCCGGCACAGTCAACGGATGGATGCCAAGATGACGGAACAGACCGCGCGTGCTGAGGACGCGGCGGCTCCGCAACAGGACGCCCCGCCGGCTTCCGAGCAAGCCACGCGCCCCGAAGGCGATTCGGCGGCGCTTGCGGCCGAGCTCAAGGACAGGCTCCTGCGGACGCTGGCGGAGATGGAAAATCTGCGCAAGCGCACCGCGCGCGAGGTAACGGATGCGCGCGTCTATGGGGTGGCGGCGTTTGCGCGCGATCTTCTCGGCGTGGCCGATAACATGCGCCGCGCATTGGAAGCTTTGACGCCGGCGCTCCGTGCCAGTGCTGAACCCGGCGTGAAGGCCTTCATCGAAGGTGTAGAGCTCACCGAGCGGGAGCTGGAAAAAGCGCTGGAGAAAAACGGCGTGCAGCAATTCAATCCGCGCGGCGAAAAATTCGACCCCAACTTTCATCAGGCGATGTTTGAAGTGCCGAATGCCGCGGTGCCGGCCGGCAGCGTCGTCGAGGTCATGCAGCCGGGCTATAAGATCGGCGAGCGCGTGCTGCGGCCGGCCTTGGTTGGCGTGTCAAAAGGCGCCGCCAAGCAGGCGCCCGGCGCGGCATCGGCGAACGACAACGCTACCGACAATTCTTAAAAGGCGCGCTTCGGTTATTTCAGCTCGACGCTGTCGCGAACCGTCCGCAGCCGGGCGAGGATCGCGGTCCAGGAATCGACCGGCGCAATTCCGATCATCTGTAGAAATCCGCCACCGCCGAACCGGAGCCACTGCACGACTTTGACGTCGGCCCCGGTGCGGGCGTCCTGCGCGTCCGCCATGGTCTGATAACCGGATTGTCCGTTAACGCGAAGCGATTCGGACATGGTGAGGTGGACGTTCCTGATCCCGCCGATCTCATCGAAGGAAAGTTTCGCGAAATTCGCGCGGTCGGCCGGATCACTCGGACCGCCGGGTACCGCGGCGATAAGGAAATGCGCCCGCCCGTGGTTGTCCGATTCGTCTTTTCCGCCCTCATTGGCCGCCGCCGGCGCGTCACTCAGCATCAGCGCGCGGCCGCGCAATACGCCATTGACGTGGAAGCCGGCGAGATCGCCGACCTCAAACGGCAGGAGCGTGAGTTCTTCGCTTTCCGGCACTTTCGCGCGCACCGCCAATGTGGCCAGCGCCGCGCGCACCGCCTTATCGGGATACAGGGTGTCCTGATCGGGGACCTGGATGGTGACCAGCACCGTGAGATCGTCAGTCGCAAGCAGCAAAAGGTACTTGCGAAAACGTGCCCCTTCGGCCATTTGCCAGCCGCTGAGCAGCAGGCCCTTGCCGGCGCTCAAGGTGATCGGCTCGCGTTTGTCGAGGTGGACGCCCTGCCGCTTCGCCGCTTCCGTATCCACCGTCTTCTCGATCTGCGCGTAAGCCGCAGCCGGCAGGACGTTAATGAGAATCGCGGCCTCCTCGTTGGGGTCGTTGAAGCCGTCGAATTTGTTGCTGGCCACCATGCCGGCCGGGGGAATAAGCCCGACCCGCGAGCCAACCGGATAAATCGTATCCGTGGCCAGCGCCGGCGCAG
>DATNNI010000346.1:0-14541 GCA_035601915.1 Xanthobacteraceae bacterium | reverse complement strand
GGTCACATTCCGAAAATAGAACCCGACGCCGCGACCGTCAGGGCCGCCGTCCTTGCGTATCTTGTGCCAGACGATATTGGACTTGTACTCGAAGCCCCACGCCGACATAACCGCCAGGCCCTCGGCGAGCAGCGCGTTAGGTACCCAAAGATACAAATGCGCCGTGTCGGCGGCTACGTCGCCGATGGGCAGCGCTTTAATCTCATCAAGCGAGAGCGTGCCATAACGCGCAAGACGGCGATGTTCTGGGGCTATTTTCCCCGTATTGTTTTTAAAGCGCCACGGCGGGTCCGCAAGCACGGTTCCAAACCGGCGCTTTCCAACAAAGCCAAGCACATCAGCGGATAGTTGCATTACTCAGTCATCCTCTAAGCGGATTGTCTTTGCGCCTATAGCTTCCATGCACTGGAAAAAGAAAATGGCAGTAAAATTGCCCCGCCCGATCCTGTTGGTGATATTTCGCCGATTTTCTTTGATGCCCATTTCGCCAAGTTTTTCGGCTAAGTCGGCATAACTGAGAGTTCGCCGGGCTAATTCGGCCTTCAGAAGGCCCTTTACATGCGCTTGCCAATTCCGCGAGCTTCGCGCCATATGGAGTCACTAATTTCGAGCCTAAAAACATCATAAACGGTGCTTTTGGCGTTATCAAGCGCGGGATGCAGATGGATGGCGCTAAGATGTGCATATTCCGCAACCAAGATTTACGCCGCGCGGCGGACCTCGTCGGCCAGCGCGCGATAAGAGAGAGCTTCCGCGATGTGCACGCGGCCGACCTTGTCGGCGCCATCGAGATCGGCAAGCGTGCGCGCCACGCGCAGCACGCGATGATAGCCGCGCGCCGAAAGCCGCATGGCATCGGCGGCTTCGCGTAACAATGACATCCCGCTCGCTTCCGGCCGTGCGACATCTTCGAGAATGGCGCCTGAGACCGCTGCGTTGCTGCGCACATGCGGCAATCCGGCTGCCGCGTAACGCGCGGCTTGGCGCTCGCGCGCCCGCGCGACCCGCTCGGCGACGTCGCGGCTTCCTTCCGTCGGCGGCGGCAGGATGAGATCGGCGGCGGTGACCGCCGGCACTTCGATATTCAAGTCGATGCGATCGAGCAGCGGGCCGGAAATGCGGGCCTGATAATCAGCCGAGCAGCGCGCGTTGCTGCCGCGCCGGCAGGCAAAGCCCGGTTCGTCGGCGCGGCCGCAACGGCAGGGATTCATGGCGGCCACCAGCATGAAGCGCGCCGGATAGGTCGCGCGATGATTGGCGCGCACGATCGAGACTTCGCCGGTTTCGAGCGGCTGGCGCAGCGAGTCGAGCGCCTGCGCGGAAAATTCCGGCAGCTCGTCGAGAAACAGCACGCCGTGATGCGCGAGCGAGATTTCACCGGGCCGCGCATGCAGGCCGCCGCCGACCAAAGCCGGCATGCTGGCGGAATGGTGCGGCGACCGGAACGGCCGGCGATTCGTCAGTGCGCCACCTTTGATCTCGCCCGCGACCGAAGCGACCATGGAGACTTCCAGAAGCTCGGCCGGCGCCAGCGGAGGGAGGATGGACGGGAGCCGCGCCGCCAGCATGGATTTGCCGGCGCCGGGCGGCCCGACCATGAGCAGGTTGTGACCGCCCGCGGCGGCGACTTCGAGCGCGCGCTTGGCGCTTTCCTGGCCCTTGATGTCGGCGAGGTCGAGTGCTTCGCCCTCGGCTTCGAGGATTTTGGGCTGTGGCCGCGACAACACTTGCGTGCCTTTGAAATGATTGGCGAGCTGGATCAGCGACGCTGCCGCGATGATCTCAATTTCCGGGCTTGCCCAAGCGGCTTCCGGCCCGCAACGCGCCGGACAGATCAAGCCTTCGCCCCGGGCATTGGCGCCGATGGCGGCGGGCAGAACGCCGGCGACCGGCGCGATCGATCCATCAAGGCCGAGTTCGCCGAGGACGGCAAAGCCCGACAGCGCGTCGTGCGGAATAGCGCCGATCGCCGCCATCAGGCCAAGCGCAATCGGCAAGTCGTAGTGGCTGCCTTCCTTCGGGAGATCGGCAGGCGCAAGGTTGATGGTGATGCGCCGCGCCGGCAAAGCGAGCCCCGACGCGATCAAGGCGGAGCGGACGCGCTCGCGCGCTTCGGAAACCGCCTTGTCCGGAAGACCGACAATGGCGAAGGCTGGCATGCCGGGCGCGACTTGGACTTGGACATCGACCGGCCGAACCTCGATGCCCTCAAAAGCCACGGTGGAAACGCGCTGGACCATGCCCCGCCCCTAGCGCTCTCACACTAGCGGAACTTCACGCCGTCGGCAAGAACATTTAGTGAACAACAGGGAGGTGGAATCTCAGCGATAGGCGGCGGTCCGTAATTCCTGCCGGGCGGCTTCGAGAATCTCCTCTGACAAAACGGGATCGTCGACTGCCCGCGCCAGCGTCACCGCGCCGACCATGGTCGCCATGGCGGCGACTGCCTTGCGCCGCCGCGCCGGCTTGGAAAATCCGGGAAGCGCCTCGGTGAGAATATCGACGAGGCGCTGCAAGCCTTCGGCGAACGCCCCGCGCAGGCCGGCGCTGCCCCGCGCAGCGTCGGTGCCGAGCGCCGACAAGGCGCAGCCAGATGCCGGGTCGCCGCAATGCCGCGCAGACAGGTAATTCTCAATCAGCGCCGGGTAGGGCTTGTCGCGGGTTTCGGCGACAATGCGCTGCCAACGCGCGACCGAGGCGGCGAGCGCCCGGCGGCTCGCTTCCACCGCAAGGTCGTCCTTGGAGCCGAAATGCCCGTAGAACCCGCCGTGGGTGAGTTCGGCGCCCTTCATGATATCGGCGACGCCGACCCCGCCGAACCCCTTGGCACGGAACAGTGCGCTCGCTACCTCAACAATACGGTCGCGCGTTTGGGCGGCTTGTTCGCGACTGACCCTCATGATGCACCTGCGCTATGCGTTTCGAAAAAGAACGATTGACAAGTTATATGATGATCGTCATGAATAAGCAAGCAAATGATGATGGTTATCATCTAAGCTGGATCGGCCAGTAATCTCCGAGACATCATGATCTCAAATGCCTTCGCCGCCGCCCTGAAAAGCCGACAAATCTATTACGGTTGGGTGGTCGTCGCGGTGACTTTTCTGACCATGCTGGTCACCGCCGCGGCCATGGGGGCACCCGGGGTGATGATCGTCCCGCTGCAGCACGAGTTCGGCTGGGACAACGTGCAGATTTCTTCGGCGCTGGCGTTGCGCATCCTGCTGTTCGGGTTGTTCGCGCCGTTCGCGGCAGCCCTCATGAACCGCTTCGGGCTGCGCCAGATCATGGTCGCGGCGCTGGCGTTGATCGCGGCAAGCCTCCTCGTCTCGCTGGCGATGACCCGGCTGTGGCAACTGATCCTGCTGTGGGGGATCCTTCTTGGCGTTGGTACCGGACTGACTGCTTTCGTCCTTGCCGCCACCGTCGCGACGCGCTGGTTCACCCAGCGCCGCGGTCTCGTGATCGGTCTCCTGACGGCAAGCTCCGCCACCGGGCAATTGCTGTTCCTGCCGTTGATCGCCGGGCTGACCGAACATCTCGGCTGGCGTGTCGCCCTTGTCGTTGTTTGCGGCTTTCTGGCGCTGGCGGCCTTCGTCGTGCTGCTTTTGATGCGCGACCGGCCGGGCGACCTCAATCTGCCGGCCTACGGCGAAACCGCCGTGGCGCCGCCGCCTCCTAGCGCCGCTGACGGCCTATCGGCATTGCTGGTGTCGCCGTTGGTGGTGCTCGGCCAGGCGGCGCGGGTCCCGCAATTCTGGGTGTTGTTCGCGACCTTCTTCATCTGTGGCTTGAGCACCAACGGCCTGATCCAGACGCATTTCATTACGCTGTGCGCCGACTATGGGCTCACGGCCGTGACCGCGGCCAGCGTCCTGGCAACGATGGGCGTGTTCGATTTTTTCGGCACCATCGGCTCCGGCTGGCTCTCCGACCGCTTCGACAATCGCTGGCTGTTGTTCTGGTATTACGGTTTGCGCGGCCTGTCGCTGCTCTATTTGCCGTTCACCGATTTCAGCTTCTACGGCTTATCGCTGTTCGCCGTGTTCTACGGGCTCGACTGGATCGCGACCGTGCCGCCGACGGTCAAGCTCACGGCGGATAGTTTCGGCCGCGAGCGCGCCGGCATTGTGTTCGGGTGGATTTTCGCCGGCCACATGATCGGGGCCGCCTGCGCCGCCTTCGGCGCCGGTTTCTCCCGCACCGAGTTCGCGAGTTATTTGCCGGCTTTCTTTGTCGCCGGTGCGATGTGCCTGATCGCTGCGGGTTTGGTGCTTACCATCGCCAAGCCGTCGCCGACGGGCTTTGGCGCGGCAACGCCACAACCGGCGCCGGCAGCAAACTAAAGCGCTTTCCGCTTTTCCTCGATCTTGTCCCAGATCAGCGCGGCGATGTCGGGCCCGCCGAGATTCTTCACCGCGCGGATGCCGGTCGGCGAGGTGTCGTTGATCTCGGTGAGAAAGCCGTCGATGACGTCGATGCCGACAAACAAAAGCCCGCGCTCGCGCAGCGAAGGTCCGAGCCGCGTGCAAATTTCGCGCTCGCGTTCGCTCAAGTCGGTGGCTTTAGGAACGCCGCCGCGCACCATGTTGGAACGCAAATCATCCGGCGCCGGCACGCGATTGACCGCGCCGGCAAACTCGCCATCGACGAGGATGATGCGCTTGTCGCCATCTTTCACCGCCGGCAGGAATTTCTGCACCACCCACGGCTCGCGAAACATGGTGACAAAGAGATCGTAAAGCGAGCCGAAATTCATGTCCTCGCGCGCCACACGGAAAACCGCCTCGCCGCCTTTGCCGTAAAGCGGCTTCATCACAATGTCGCCTTGCTCGGCGCGAAACGCTTTGATCGCTTCGAGATCGCGGGTGATCAGGGTCGGCGGCATCAAATCGGGAAACTCGGTGACAAAGATTTTTTCCGGCGCGTTGCGCACCTGCGCGGGGTCGTTGACCACAAGTGTGCGCGGATGGACGCGTTCAAGAATGTGCGTGGTGGAAATGTAGGCGAGGTCGAACGGCGGGTCCTGGCGCAGCAAAATGACATCCAGGGTCGAAAGATCCGTGAGCTGCGGCTCGCCGAGCGAGAAATAATCGTTAGCGGCATCGCGCACCACCAGCGGCCTGATGGCAGCAGAGACTTTTCCGTCGCGAAGCGACAGCCGATCCGGCGTGTAATAGGACAGCGCATGCGCGCGGCGTTGCGCCTCCAGCAGCAGCGCGAATGTCGAATCGCCGCGGATATTGATCCGCTCGATCGGGTCCATCTGTACTGCCACGTTCAAGCGCATGGGGTTTTCGCCGCTGCCGTCAATTTCACGCTCTTACGCAATTTTGGCTTCGGCGGCTATGGCAGTGGAGCGGATTTGACATTCGCTACCCAAAGCGCCGCAAACTCGCGAAGTGAATGTCAAATCCAAAGCTCCACTAGCTAGCCGCAAAGCGCGCTTAACGGCTGGCATCGAACGCGTTGGCCAGGTGCCGGGGCATTTTTCCCGGCGTTACCAGAATGACGTCGAAGCGGATAAGGCGTTGTGCGTCTCCGGGATGCCGCGCCAGCCAGAGCTCGGCGGCGCCGACAATGCGCCGTCTGCCGCGTTCGGTCACCGCCAGGGCGGCATCGTCGGCGTGATCGCGCGCCTTGACCTCGACGAAGACGAGCGCGTTCCTTCGCCGCGCCACAATATCGATTTCGCCGAATGGCGTTTTGAAACGGCGTGATGCGATCCGGTAGCCTTTGGCCATGAGCAGCATGGCGGCGCGGCTTTCCGCGGACAGGCCAAGCCGGAAAGCAGCCACGCGCTGCCGCCGCGGTTCGGAAGCTCGCGCCTGCGGCTTTGCCGGCCAGATCATGGCGCCGGTCCTTCCTTCACGAGTGCAAGCGCCCTCCGGTAGACATCCCGGCGCGGCAGTCCGGTCGCCTGCGCGACTTCGCTCACGGCGTCCTTGAGCGAGGCCCGCGTCAGCGCCGCGCGCAACAGCGGGTCCGCATCGGCAATGTCGGCCGGCGGCGCAGCGGCAGGGGGCGCGATCACCAGCACGATCTCCCCGCGGGTATCGGCTTCGCCGAAACTCTGCGCCAAGCTCGCCAAATCGCTGCGGCGCACTTCCTCGTGGAGCTTGGTGAGTTCGCGGCAGACCGCGGCTTCGCGGTGGCCTAGCCCAGCCGCGAGGTCGCTGAGCGCCGCCGCAATCCGCGGCGCGGTCTCGAACAACACCAGCGTTGCTGGGATAGCCGCGAGCTCCTCGATCCGGGCGCGCCGCGCGGCTTGTTTTGCCGGCAGGAAGCCGGCGAAGAAAAACGCGTCGGTCGGCAAGCCGGCGACAACGAGCGCGGCGATCGGCGCCGAGGCGCCGGGCAGCGCGGTCACGCTATGGCCGGCTTCCTGGACGGCGCGCACCAATTTGAAGCCCGGATCGGACAGAAGCGGCGTGCCGGCATCGGAGACCAGCGCGATCGCGGCGCCATCGGCCAGCCGCTGCAGCAATTTCGGCCGCGCCGCCGCCGCATTGTGGTCGTGATAAGGTGTGAGCGGGGTGGCGATAACGTAGCGATCGATGAGTTTGCGGGTGACGCGGGTATCTTCGCAGGCAATCAGGTCGGCTGCCGCCAGCGTCGCCAGCGCGCGGAACGTGATGTCGCCGAGATTGCCGATGGGAGTTGATACGATATGAAGGCCGGGAGCGATGCTGTCGGCTTCAAAACTATGCCCGTGCAGCATGTAGCGTCCGGGGGGTCGCAAGGCGCGGCCGGATTGCTTGGCAAGCGCATCGTCCATTCCGATACCCTAACGCTGGGCCGTTCAGTCGTCATGTTCTTCATGGGTTCTGGGCTTTTTGGCTTGGTTAACCATTCGTCGCCAGAATGACAGATTGGCGCTGCCCTAATATGCCGGCATCCTTGCTGGCCGTCAGGAGAACCGCTGTGTCCGGAGAATTTCGGGATCGGGGGCTGGTCGCGACGCGCCGCGCATCGCTGGGGGCGCTGGTAGCGGGCGCCGCCGCCGTGCTGGCGGCCTGTTCGTCGAACTCCAGCTACTTTT
The DNA here is from genome assembly GCA_035601915.1 of Xanthobacteraceae bacterium. Lineage (GTDB taxonomy): Bacteria > Pseudomonadota > Alphaproteobacteria > Rhizobiales > Xanthobacteraceae > BOG-931. Next base: position 7,499 of record DATNNI010000346.1, on the reverse strand, counting down.
CCTCTTTCCCCACGACAGCGGCGGCGCCGAATGCGCAGCCCGGCGCCACGCTCGGTACTGGCCAGGTCAAGGCGGCGCTGATCCTGCCCTTGTCGGCTCCGGGCAATGCCGGAATCGCCGGCCAAGCCATGCGCAACGCCGCCGACATGGCGCTTGCGGAATTCAACGCCCCGAATGTCCAGCTTCTCGTAAAGGACGACGCCGGCAGCCCCGACGGCGCGCGCCAAGCCGCGCAACAGGCGCTTGCCGAAGGGGCCGAGATCATCATCGGGCCGCTCTTTGCCCAGTCTGTCACTCTGGTCGGGCAGGTGGCCCGGGCCCGCAACGTGCCGGTCATCGCGTTTTCGACCGACGCCAACGTCGCCTCTCCCGGCGTTTATTTGCTCAGCTTTCTTCCCGAAACCGACGTCGCGCGTATCGTGCAATATTCTTACTCGGTTGGAAAGCGCTCTTTTGCGGCGCTGATCCCCGATAACCCTTATGGCACCGTCGTGGAGGCGGCGTTCCGCCAGGAAGTCGGACGCCGCGGCGCCCGAATCGTAGCGATCGAACGTTATCCGCACGACAAAGCCGGCATGGCCGGGCCGATCAAGAACGTCGGCAGCGCTGCGGCCCATGCCGACGCCCTGTTCATTCCCGACGGCAGCGACGCGGTCCCCGATGTCGCGCAGCAATTGGTCGCCGACGGCGTCAACGTCAAACGACTGCAGCTTCTCGGCACCGGATTGTGGGGCGACGACCCGCGGATCAACGCTACGGCCGCGCTGGATGGCGGCTGGTATGCGGCGCCCGACGCAGCGGGCTATCGCAATTTCGCCAACCGCTATGCGGCGCGCTTCAAGCAACAGCCGGTTCGCACCGCGACGCTTGCTTACGACGCCGTTGCGCTCATTGCCGCTCTGGTCAAGACACAAGGACCCCAGCGCTTCTCGCCGGAAATCCTGACCAATCCGTCGGGCTTTTCGGGGATCGACGGGTTGTTCCGCTTCCGCGCCGATGGAACGAACGAGCGCGGGCTGGCGGTGCTACGGGTGACGCCGACGGGCCCGCAGATCGTCGCGGCCGCGCCGCGCAGTTTCAACGCTTCCGGAATTTAGGCGGCGAGATCCGCGACGACGGCGTCGAGTATCGGAAAACCGGGAAGTGTGACGCGCAGACGGTCAGGCGGCGCGGTTTCGACGAGCCCGGCCTCACGCAGCGCGGCGACGCGCTCCGGGTCGAGCGGGCGGCCGGAAAACGCCTCGTAGCGCCCGACGTCAATGCCTTCGGTCAGCCTCAAGCCCATCAGCAAGTATTCGTCGGAGGCTTCTTCGCGCGTCAGCGCCTCGTCGGTGACGAGGCCGTGGCCGCGGCGCTCGACTTGCTCGAGCCAGGCTTCGGGACGCTTTTCCGTCGCGGTCGCGCGCCGGTCGCCGTCGATATCGAGCCGGCCGTGAGCGCCCGGCCCGATGCCGGCATATTCGTGCGCGCGCCAGTAGACGAGATTGTGCCGGCATTCACCGCCGGACCGGGCGTGGTTGGAAATTTCGTAAGCCGGCATGCCATGGCCGGCACAAACTTCCTGCGTGGTGTCGTAGAGCGCGCGCGCCAAATCATCGTCGGGAGTTTTCAGCTTGCCGGCCGCATGCAAGGCCGCGAATGGCGTGTCCGGCTCGATGGTCAGCTGATAGAGCGAGAGATGATCGCCGGCTTCGGCCAGCGCTAGCTTGAGTTCTTTCGCCCAATCCTGCGGCGTCTGCTGCGGTCGCGCGTAGATAAGATCAAACGAATAACGCTCGAATGATTGACGCGCGACGGCGACCGCGGCGAGAGCTTCCTTGGCGGTATGCAGCCGTCCGAGCTCCGCTAGCACGCGATCGTCGAGCGCCTGCACGCCAAGTGAGACGCGGTTGACGCCGGCGCTGCGGTAGCCGCGGAAGCGTTCGGCCTCGACGCTGGTCGGGTTCGCTTCGAGCGTGATCTCGGCGTCTGCGGCGATGCACCAATGCCGCCCGATCGCTTCGAGCAAAGCCGCAACGGTTTTTGGCTGCATCAGGGACGGCGTGCCGCCGCCGAAGAATATCGTGGAGACGGTGCGGCCGGGCGCACGTTCCGCAGTGGCCGCGATTTCTGCGGCGAAGGCGCGCACAAAGCGCGGCTCATCGATGGGCGCCCGGCGCACATGGCTGTTGAAGTCGCAATACGGGCATTTCGACAGGCAGAACGGCCAGTGCACGTAAACGCCGAAGTCCGCCGGTTCATTGCTCAAGGCAGGCCTCCGCGAGCTTGCGAAAGGCGCGGGCGCGATGCGAGAGACCTAAACCCAATGGAACGCGGTCAGCAAAACTGGCGTCCGGTTTTGCGTCCGGCCGCGTTCCCACTTTTTCATTAGGCGCGCGATCCGGGCGGCTGACCGGTGACCACTCAGCCTGATTGCGCGCTGGCGGCAAACCGTGTTTCTCTTCGCTCGTCATCTCGCCGAAGGTGCGGGTGTAGCCATCGGGAAGAAATATCGGATCGTAGCCGAATCCCTTGTCGCCGCGCGGCGGCCAAACCAGCGTCCCATCGACGCGGTCTTCGAATTCTTCCAAATGCCCGTCGGGCCAGGCGAGACAAAGCGCCGAGACGAAATGCGCTTTGCGGCTTTCGGGCGTGATCGCGCCCGCCGCCCGCAGCTTGTCCTCAATCTCAGTCATTGCGCGGCTGAAATTGCGGTCAGGTCCGGCCCAGCGCGCCGAATGAATCCCCGGCGCGCCGCCGAGCGCTTCGACAACAAGTCCGGAATCGTCGGCAAAGGCCGGCAGGGCCGATGCGAGCGCTGCCGCACGCGCCTTGATCCGGGCGTTTTCGCCAAAACTCGTGCCGGTTTCTTCCGGTTCGTCGAGGCCCACGTCACCCGCTGATATGGTCTCGATCCGGAACGGCGCCAACAATTCCCGCATTTCAGCGAGTTTCCCGGAATTATGGGTAGCGATCACCAGACGACCGGTCAGCGGTCGACGGAGGATGGACGGTGCTTTTTGTTCGACCCTCATCCGTCATCCGTCATCCGAATCACATCACCGCCATTTTCTGCAAATCGATGAGCTTGGCTACGCCTTTGCGCGCCAGCGCGAGCAGGCTGGTGAGTTGCTCTTCGGAAAACGGAACTTTCTCGGCGGTGGCCTGCACCTCGACAATATTGCCCGACCCGGTCAGCACGAAATTGGCGTCGGTTTCGGCTTGCGAATCTTCGGCGTAATCGAGATCGAGCACCGCCACGCCCGAGCAAACACCGCACGAGATGGCCGCGATATGGTCGCGCAGTACGTCCTGCTCGATCATTTGCCTCGTCTTCATCCAGGCGATGCAATCGTAGAGCGCGATCCAGGCGCCGGTAATTGAGGCGGTGCGCGTTCCGCCGTCGGCCTGGATGACGTCGCAATCGATGGTGATCTGCCGCTCGCCGAGCGCCCTGAGGTCGACCACAGTGCGCAGGCTGCGCCCGATCAGCCGCTGAATCTCGACCGTGCGGCCGTTCTGCTTTCCGGCCGAGGCCTCGCGCCGCGTCCGTTCCAGCGTGGCCCGCGGCAGCATGCCGTATTCGGCGGTGATCCAGCCGCGCCCTTGGCCTTTTAGCCAGGGCGGCAGGCGATCCTCGAGCGTCGCGGTGACCAATACGTGCGTGTCGCCAAAGCGGACGAAACAGGAGCCTTCTGCGAATTTGACCACGCCGCGTTCCAGCGAAACGGGCCGCAATTCATCGGGCTGTCGGCGGCTCGGCCGCATCTGCAATGCTCCCTGTCCTTGGGCCGCGAGGTTAAGGGCGGTCAGTCTTTTAGTAGGGAAGGCTTGTAGTAGGGAAGCCTTGCGCCTCACAAGGGCAATGACGCGCCGGGCAGCGCGATTGCCACGCGGCGCGCCTTGCCGCTAGCGGTCCGATTCTAACATTCGCACCCCGGTTCGGCAGGCTATCATGCGAATGTTAGAATCGATGGACCACTAGCAGGTATAAACACGAGTGGAGCTTTGGATTTGACATTCGCTTCCCGAGTTCGCGGCTTGGTTGGCGCGAATGTCAAATCCGCTCCACTACGGTCGCGTATGCGACAGGTTGCGGCGAAAACCCTAGCGGAACGAGCCGTCATGCCGCCGTCACGGGCGCAACGGATCTGGTTTTTCGGCGCGTTATTTGTCGTTTTTCTCGCGCTGTTGGCGGGCTTCGATTTCCTTCGCTTTCCTATTGGCGCCGACGAGCTGCATTTCTGGCCGGCGTCGGCTGCGCTTTTTCAAAACGGGCCGCCGACGCTTGGTCAGTTGCAAACTTACAATGAGTTGAGCACGCCGCTGCCTTTTCTGATTTTCGGCGGTCTTGAATACGTCTTTCATGGCGGCATTGTTGTCGGCCGCGCCATCAACGCCGCAAGCTCATTCGCGATCCTTGTTATCATCGGGGCGCTTGGCAATTTTTCGTTGCGAGCGTTGCTTTGCGCCGCCGGACTCATTTTGTTTCCGTATTTTGCGCTGGTCGGGACGCATCTCTACACCGATCCACTGGCGGTGTTGTGCGTCGTCGCCGGCGTTGCGCTTTATCTGCGTGGCCAGTTATGGATTTCCGCTGTTTGCTTCATCATCGGCATTGCCTGCCGGCAATATGTCGTCGCTTTCCCGCTCGCTCTGTTGGCGCGCGGATTTTTGCTGCAGGCTCGGTTTAGACACATCGCATTGCGCAGCGAAGTGATCGCTCCGGCGAGCGCAACTCTTTCACTGGCCGGCTGGTATGTTTTCTTTGGCGGTTTCGCGCCGCAGACCGCCCTGCACGCGCAGAACATCGCAGCTCGTCTCTATCCGGAACACGGCCTCTATTTCCTGACGTGTATCGGGTTTTATTTCGTCGTGGTGGAATGCATCTTGTTCCGATCCGTTGCGCCGTTGCTGGCGCCGGGACGCGGAGCCATCGCGATCGCCGCTTTGGTCGCCGTGCTTTTTCTGTTTTTTCCACCCATCGAAAACATCAATCCGCCGGTGCCGACCATGGGCTATTTGGACATTGCCGCACGATCCCTGCTGCCGACGCCGGCGCGAGTCATCCTGTTTTGGGCGTTGGCTGCTCTCGCTGCCTTAAGATTGCGGCCGCTCTCCACCGGCGGCTTGATGCTCTATGCTAACGCCGCGTTACTTGCTTGCGCGCATGTGGCCTGGGACAAATATGCCCTTCCCATGCTTGCCACACTGTGGTTGTTGAAATCAGCCGATCGGCTCGACGAGGCCGAACCGGCGCTAGTGGTCCGATTCTAACATTCGTATGCCGTTTCGGCATGCTCTCATGCGAATGTTAGAATCAAAGGACCACTAACAAATATTAGTCCTAGTGGAGCCGCTCCACTAGCGCCCGCGTGAAGAGGACGTCTTGGCTGCCCATGATCATCCGCCAGCATCGAGTCAGCTCGGCGTCGCGCAGCTGAACGAACGCTCGCGCGAAATCTTCCGCCAGATCGTCGAGAGTTATCTGGCGACCGGCGAGCCGGTCGGTTCGCGCAATCTGGCGCGCATCTTACCCATGACGTTGTCGCCGGCTTCGGTGCGCAACGTCATGTCGGATCTCGAGCAGCTCGGTCTGGTCTATGCGCCTCACATCTCGGCCGGGCGGCTGCCGACCGAAGTCGGGCTGCGCTTCTTCGTCGACGCGCTGATGCAGATCGGGGATTTGTCTGAGACTGACCGCAAGACCATCGAGGCCCAGGTGGCCGGGCAATCGAAGTCGTTCGAAGAGGTGCTGACCGAAGCCTCGGGTCTGCTCTCCGGACTAAGCCGCGCCGCCGGCGTCGTGCTGACGGCGAAATCGAACCAGCGTCTGAAGCATATCGAATTCGTGCGGCTCGAGCCGGAGCGGGCGCTGGTGGTGCTCGTTGCCGAGGATGGCCAGGTCGAGAATCGCGTGCTCAATATTCCGGTGGGCTTGCCGATGTCGGCGCTGATCGAGGCGGCCAATTACCTCAACGCGCGAGTCCGCGGCCGTACGTTGGCCGAGGTGAAGTCCGAGATCGAGCGACGGCTCAAAGAAGGCCAGGCCGAGCTCGACGAGTTGACGCAAAAGATCGTCGCTGCCGGGCTTGCGAGCTGGTCGGGTGGTGAGCGCGACGAGCGCAAATTGATCGTCCGCGGGCAGGCGCATTTGCTCGAAGACCTTAAAGCGCTCGCCGATTTGGAGCGCGTGCGCCTGTTATTCGATGACCTGGAAACGCGCCGTGAGGTCATCGACCTTCTGGGCCGTGCCGAACAGGCCGAAGGGGTGCGCATTTTCATCGGCTCGGAGAACAACTTGTTCTCGCTCTCCGGCTCGTCGACGATTGTCGCGCCTTACCATGACGCGTCGGGTCAAATTGTCGGCGTGCTTGGTGTGATCGGGCCGACCCGGCTCAATTACGCCCGCATCGTTCCCATGGTGGACTACACCGCCAAGATGGTGAGCAAGCTGCTCGCGGGGTAACTGTCGCGCCGCCTATCCGTAGACTAGAATTTGAATAATTCTAACCTATTGATCCGACAAACGCTTTTCGTTGACGCCGGTCGCGTTTGCGATCAAGTCTGCGGCAATCATTTGCCGCGGGACAATCCATGCCAGCGCTCCTTAGGTTTCTGACTAAAGCGCGCGTCGCGCAAACAGGCGTTGCGTTCATCGGGGCCGCCGGCATCGCGCTCGCGCTTGCCGGCGCCGTCGCCGCCGCCGATACGCTCGCGGCCGGCACCAAGGATTACAAATCCTACGCCGCGGAAAAGATCGGGGCCGCGTTGGCGGGCGGCAAAAGCCTGCAAGCGGCGATCAAAGCGGACGACACGAAGGCTGCGCAGTCGGCGTGGATTTTATCGCGCCGGGGTTGGGAAGCCGCCGAGCCGATTACCGGCGAATTCTTCCCCAAACTTGATGAGGCGATCGACGCCTGGCCCGACGCCAAACAGGGCTATCACGCCATCGAGGCGGCGCTGTTCTCGGGCAAGCTCGATGAGATCAACGCGCCGGCCGACAAGCTCGTCGCCGATTTGACCGCATTCAACACCCGGCTCGAGGCGAAGAACTTTCAGTTTGAGCCGCAGGGTCTGCTCAACGGCGCGACTAAGCTCGCCTACGAGGTCGGCGAGAACAAATCGAAGGGCGGAGAATCGCCGTATTCCGGGACGTCGCTCAACGACATTCAGCAAAACGTCGAGGGCATCACAGCCGTCTACAAGCTGGCCTTCGCGCCGACGCTGCAAGCGCGAGATCCGAAGCTTGCGGCGCGCATCACCGACAAAATCGAAGATATCGAAAAGCTGGTGAACGTGCCGGACATGAAGAGCGTCGATCAGCCCGCGCTTAAGAAAGCCGGCGAAGAACTGGCCGTGCTGCTGCAAAACACAGCGGCCAAACTGAAGCTCAAAAAGCCGGCGCTTGGCGAGTGACACGCGCCGTTCCATACGCCATCGCCTGTTGCGCAGCCGCAATGCTGGCGCTGGCGATGGCCGGCGCGAAATCAGCGCCCATCACCAGCCGGGAAAGCGTT
>DATNNI010000345.1:0-2082 GCA_035601915.1 Xanthobacteraceae bacterium | reverse complement strand
TCAGGATCGGCAATTCGGCGAAAACGATGCAACGCCGCGCGATCAATCACAGTCCTATACGGAAGGCGGCAACGACGGTTCAGAACTCTAAGGTCTAAAGCCGGCGAAGTGTCGGCTGACACTCCCTGCACGGCGGGCAATAATTCGAAAGCCGCGACGAAGCAGCCGCGGCTTTTGTATTTGTGGGCGGTCTGCGTTTTTAATGGCAGCGCCGCTCTGACGGGTGGGGTCTAGTCTCGCTCCACTGGAACGTCCGGACGCGAGCCCCATTCCGCCCACGAGCCGTCGTAAAGCCCTTTCGGTTCTTTGCCGATGGCCTCAAGTGCGAAGCTGAGGATCGCCGCGGTAATGCCCGACCCGCACGTGGTTATGGTCGGTTGTTCTAAATCTACGCCGCTTTCCTTGAATGCTTTTTCGATCTGGGCGCGCGGCGCGAGGCGGCCGTTCGCAACGAGCTTGGCGAACGGCACATTGAATGAACCTGGCATATGGCCGGCGCGCAGGCCCGGACGCGGTTCCGGGGCCTTGCCGGAAAACCTCTCCGCCGACCTTGCATCGACAAGCTGCGCGCTGCCGGCCGTCAATGCCATGCGCACGTCCGATAGCGTGGCGACGGCGCCCACATTCATGTCGGCATGGTAGTTTTTTGGCGACCGTTCCACGGCGCCGTGTTCGAGCGGCCGCCCCTCGGCTTTCCACTTTGGCAGCCCGCCGTCGAGGATAAAAACCTCGTTGGCTCCGAAAATGCGAAACGTCCACCACACGCGCGGCGCGGAATAAAGACCGACAGTGTCGTAAACGACCACCGTGTCGCCATCGCCGATTCCCAACGCGCCAGCCGCCTGACTGAAGTGCGCGGGGCCGGTCAGCGTATGTGGCAACTCGCTGGAATGATCGCTGATCGCGTCGATATCGAAAAATACGGCGCCCGGAATATGGCTTTCCAAATATTCCGCGCGAGCGCGGTTTGGCTCGCCTGGTGACGGATAGGACGCGTCCACCGCGACCAAATTTTTATCGTTCAACCGGCCGGCGAGCTGATCGGTTGAAATGAGCCAACGGCTGGACGGTGGAAAGTCGATTAGTTTTGACACGAATAATCTCCGAACGGGATAACGCCGTCGACCCTGCAATGTTCAGGCGTAGGGAATATTGAGCCGCGGGTGCCGTTCAAGCCACGCGGGGACCGGCAAGTTTTTCTCACGCAAAAACTGCGGATTGAATAGCTTTGACTGATAGCGATTGCCGTAGTCGGCGAGGATGGTGACAATCGTCCGGCCGGGCCCCAGTTCCTTGGCCAGGCGAATGGCACCGGCGACATTGATCCCCGAAGAACCGCCGAGGCAAAGGCCTTCGTGTTCGAGCAAATCGAAGATAATCGTCACCGCCTCTTCGTCGGGAATCTGATACGCGAGATCTATCGGCGCGTCTTCAAGATTCTTGGTGATGCGCCCTTGGCCGATGCCTTCGGTGATGGAAGAGCCTTGTGATTTGAGTTCGCCGGTCGTGTAGTAACTGTACAGCGCGGCGCCCATCGGGTCGGCTAGCGCAATCTGCGTCGCGCTCTTGAACGATTTCAACGCGATGGCAACGCCGGCCAGCGTGCCGCCAGTACCGACGGCGCAGACGAAGCCGTCGACCTTGCCTCCGGTCTGCCGCCAGATTTCCGGCCCGGTTGTTGCCACGTGGCCTTGGCGGTTAGCGATGTTGTCGAATTGATTGGCCCAGATCGCGCCGTTTGGTTCGGTCTTCGCCAGTTGCTCCGCGAGGCGCCCGGAGAGCTTCACGTAGTTGTTGGGATTGGAATAGGGCACAGCCGGCACTTCGACCAGTTCAGCGCCACAGAGCCGCAGGGCATCCTTTTTCTCCTGACTTTGGGTTTCGGGAATGACGATGACCGAGCGAAATCCCAAGGCATTTCCGACCAGGGCAAGGCCAATGCCGGTATTCCCGGCTGTGCCCTCGACGATCACACCCCCCGGCTTGAGCTCTCCCTTTTTGAGGGCGTCTTGAATAATGAACAACGCGGCCCGGTCCTTGACCGATTGTCCCGGGTTCATGAACTCGGCCTTGCCTAAAATT
>DATNNI010000344.1:0-6437 GCA_035601915.1 Xanthobacteraceae bacterium | reverse complement strand
TGGCCACGCCAGGTGGTTCAGGTCCATGGGGTGAACCTTAAAGGATCAACCCGCCATAGCCACCAGGAAGTGGCCTGCTCGCGGCGGTGAATGGCTTGTGAGCCTGCCCGAACTCACCTATCCGCTGCGCGATCTTGATCTTCTCGTCACCGCATGCGGGCGGCTCTGCCTGCATCGCAAGAGAATCAACATCTCCACCGTACTCGCCGGTCAAAAACTCGGCGTCAAAGAAGTCGACGACGGCATTTGGCTCGCCAGCTTCATGCACTATGATCTAGGCTATTTCGACCTGGAGCAGAAAACCCTGCAACCCCTCGACAACCCGTTCGGCACAAGGTTGTCACCCATGTCTTAGGTGCGCTCCGTTACCTATGTCTCCGGGCCGGACAAGCGAACCGCTGGCGGAGGGAGTGGGATTCGAACCCACGATACGGTTTCCCGTATACACGCTTTCCAAGCGAGCGCCTTCAGCCACTCGGCCATCCCTCCGGGCGCAGCAAGGCCCGAATATAGCGAGCCTCATCGCGCGGACAATGCAAGCCAGCAAGATACCGGATCGCTGTCACTAAAGCAGCAGCGCCGCAACCTGAAACATGCTAGCGCAAACGGCGAAGCAGTTATGCGGTCTCGCGTTGCCGTCGTCGCCGAGCTTCTGCTAGGTTGCGGCGCGAATGATCAGGCGTCGCGCCGGTAGCAGGTAATATAAAGAAATGATCGTACGGGAGGGTGCCGGCGGCGAGCTCATTCTGATCGCGCAAACGGATCACGCCAAGGCGTCGGGCCAATGCGCCGCCCACTGGGGCAACGGAACCTTCGCAAGGCCGGAACCCAATGAACCGGTAGTGCGTGCGGCCATGTTTCACGACAGCGGCTGGTACGACTACGAGGCGAGCCCGACAATCGCGCGGGATTCCGGCAGGCCGCTCAACTTCATGCAAGTCCCATGGGGCAAGCCGCAGCGGCAAGCGTTCGAGTGGGCGATCGAGTGGATGACCCGCATCGATCCTTACTCGGGCCTCCTTTTAAGCAAACACCGAACCGGCTTGCAGCGCGGCCGCTACGGCAAGGTCGCGCATCCGAAATTCTTCAATACGCAGAACCTGCCGGAAGACAACGAGAACTTTTTGGCACGCAACGAAGAGGCGCAAGAAGCGCAGCTGCGCAACTATGACGAATCGGAATTCTGGACCAACTATCAGCTGCTGCAAGCGTTCGACTTGATCTCGCTTTTTCTGTGCAACAAAGACACCGTCGATGATTACATCGAGCCGGTGCCGACGTCGTATGGCGAGCGCACCGCGCCGGTCCGCTTGACGCTCAAAAGCCTCGGACCGAACCGCGTCCAGATCGATCCTTTCCCCTTCGACATAAATGAATTGCGCGTTCAGCTCATCCGAAGGCGGCTTCGGCAAACCACGTTTGCCAATCCGGGAGAGTTCCGCGAGGCGTATTTCAAAGTCACGCCCGAAGCGCTCGATTTCACGTTTTGCGCTCGTTGACGGCGGATAGCGCGGAAAACGCCGTGATGAAAGCCATCCGAGTCCACGAACACGGCGGCGTCGAAGCGATGCGGCTGGAAGAGCTGCCGCTGCCGGAACCCGGCGCGGGCCAGGCGTTGATCGAGGTGAAAGCTGCCGGCGTAAATCTTTTCGATACGCAGCTGCGCGGCGGACTCTACAAGCGCGATCTGCCGCAGACGCTCGGCGGCGAGGGTGCGGGCGTCGTCCAAGCGCTCGGCGCAGGCGTCGCCGACTTGAAAGTCGGCGACCGCGTAGCGTGGGTTTTCTCTCCCTCCTATGCGACGCACACGATCGCCATAGCCGACCGCGTCGTCCCCCTACCTGACACCGTCGGCTATGCGGAAGCCGCTGCAACCATCTTCCAGGGCCTCACCGCGCATTACCTCGCGACCTCAACCTTTCCGCTTGCTCCGGGCTCGTCTTGCCTCGTTCATTCGGCCGCCGGCGGCTGCGGCATCCTGCTCTGTCAGATGGCGAAGATTCGCGGCGGGCTGGTTATCGGCGCCGTCTCCACGCCGGCAAAGGCCGAGATTGCTCGGGCCGCCGGCGCCGACCACGTCGTCGTCTATGCGCAAGAAGATTTCGAGACCGCAGTCAAACGCATCACCGGCGGCCGCGGCGTTGACGTAGTCTACGACGCGGTCGGCCTCGACACCTACGTACGGAGCATGAATTCGCTGAGGCCACGCGGAATGCTCGCGCTCTACGGCGAAGCAAGTGGCCTCGTTCCGCCGATCGATCCGCGTGAACTTCTCTTCCGCAAATCGCTTTATCTCACGCGCACCGGGCTTGATCATTACATCGCCGACCGCAGCGAATTGCGCGCCCGCACCGACCAGATTTTCGCGTGGATGGCGGAAGGCCGCCTGAAGCAGCGAATTTTCCGCACCTACCGGCTTGATGAAGTGGCCGACGCGCACCGCGCTCTGGAAGGCCGCGCAAGCACCGGCAAACTTTTGGTGATTCCATGACAACAGCGAAACCGACGCCGCCGCGGTTGCCGCTCGTCGAAACACCCGACGACCCGCTCGCGCGCGAGCAATTCGCCAAACTCGCCGCCGGCCGCGGCATTCTCAATCTGCACCGCATGATGGCGTATGCGCCGGAGTTGATGAAGGCTTCCGGCGACATGGCGGTGGCGTTTCGCCATGAGGCCATACTCGCCCGCGCGCTCGCCGAGATCGTTATCCTGCGCACCGCGCAAGTTGTCGCGTGCGATTACGAGTGGGAGCGCCACGTGCCGATCGCCCGGGCAGCCGGCGTTTCCGAACAGCAAATCGCCGAAGTCAGCCGCTGGCCGCAAAGCACCCTCTTCAGTCCAAAAGAAAAGATCGCGCTCAAATATGCCGAGATACTCGCCGGCGGCGCACCGGTCGACGATCAGACGTTTGCCGAGTTGCAACGGCACTTGCCCGCGCGCGAGATTGTCGCGCTGACCATGTTGGTTGGCTTTTACGTGTCGACGGCGATTTTCATTAAAGCGCTGGCAATACCGGACGACAACGCTTGAGTGCCGGTCACGCGTGCTGCGACGGCGGTCCGATTTGATCAAGCGGCGAGGCCTCGGCCTGCAGTACGTTGGCGATGCCCTCGATGTCGTCGAACTGCAAAACCGGCAGCGGCGCCTGCGGCAAAGCGCCGTCACTGGCGATCGCAACAATGCAGTCATCCTCTGGATATAAAAGCGGCTTGCCGATCGCCGCCCGATGCACTTCGAGCTTGGGATGCGCGTGGCGCTTAAATCCTTCGACAATAATCAGATCGGCCGGAGAGAGTTTTGCCAGTATGTCTTCGAGCGGCGGCTCCGGCTCGCCGCGCAATTCGTGAATCAGCGCCCAGCGCCGGCTCGAAGCCACCAAAACCTCGCTCGCGCCGGCGGCGCGGTGCAGCCAGGAATCCTTGCCCGGCTGATCGATATCGAATTCGTGGTGCGCGTGTTTTACCGTGGCGATTTTCAGGCCCCGGCTGGCAAGAACCGGAATAACCTTGGCGATCAGCGTCGTTTTGCCAGATCCGCTCCAGCCGGCGAGACCGATGATGCGCGTGCTCATGGCCGATATGATAGGGACGCTGGGTTGCTTTTGCGACCCTCGCCATGACCGACTCGCCATGACCGAGAAGCTCATCGATCTCCGCGGGCTAAAATGCCCACTCCCGGTCTTGCGCACACGGAAGGCGCTGACTGCGTGCGCGCCTGGCGACATCCTCGTGGTGCAATGTACCGACCCGTTGGCCGCGATCGATATCCCCAATTTGCTCGGGCAGAGCGGCGACGCGATCGAGGGGACGCGCCGCGAGGCAGGCGTGACGACGTTTCGCATCCGTAAGCGTTGACGCTGCCGCGCTTGTCACACGGGGACCGTCAGTGCGTCGTAGGAATACAGCCAATCATAGCGCTCGCGAACTTTGTCCTGTGAAAATTCACGCGCCGCGTGGGCTTGCGCGGTCTCAGCCGTCGCCAGGTCGGCACTGTGCAGCCGCGGAATCATGGCGGCAGAAGCCGCGACCACTTTATTGGCGCGTTCGCGCCGCGCCGCCTCGTAGTGCGCAAACGCCGCCTGATAGTCGGGCGCATATTTTTCCAAGCAACGCGCGAGAATCATGCCGTCTTCGATCGCCATGACCGCGCCCTGGGCGAGAAACGGCACCATCGGATGGCAGGCATCGCCAAGCAGCGTGCAGCGGCCGACGGTCCACGCCGGCAACGGCGGCCGCAGCGCCAGCGCCCATTTGTAGGGCGTGTCGATTTTGTTGATGATGGCGTGGACGTCGTCGTGCCAACCGGCAAAGTCGCGCGCGAATTCTTCGGTCGTGCCGCGAACGTTCCAGCCTTCGACCGTCCAGTCGTCGCGTTCGCGCAGGCCGACGAAGTTCAGGAGCGTCCCAGCACGCAACGGATAATGCACGGCGTGGCCGCCGGGACCGACCCATTGCGTGCTGACGGTCATTGCAATCGATGCCGGGAGGCTCTCCACCGGCACGACGCCGCGCCATGCGACAATGCCGCAGAATTGCGGTCGGGCGTCGCCGATTAAATTCGCCCGTACGGCCGAGTGCACGCCGTCGGCGCCGATGACGAGCCCGGCCCTCGCCGGCGCCCCCGCTTCGAACTCAAGCTGGACGCCATCGGCATTTTGCGAAAGCCTAACCAGCTTGCGGCCGAGATGAATGGCATCGGGCTTTTGCCGCTTGAGCGCCTGGGCGATGACGGTATGCAAGTCGCCGCGATGAATGGTGATATAGGGCGAGCCATAACGCTCGACCGACTCCATACCGACATCGAACAGCTTCCAGCTTTGCCCGGTGTCCCACAGCCGGACCACCTTGCCGGCCGGCAGCACCTGCACCTGTTCCAGCGCGTCTTTAAGACCGAGCGCTTGAAGGACGCGGGTGCCGTTGGCGCTGACCTGGACGCCCGCGCCGAATTCGCGCAATTCGTGCGCCTGCTCATAGACTTCGACATCCAGGCCGCGGCGGGTAAGCGCAAGCGCGGCGGCGAGCCCGCCGATGCCCGCGCCAACGATGGCGATTTTTCCGAAGTCTGTCGGCATGTCCGCGGGCGATTTAAGCTAGGCCCGCTCGCCGGCGGCAGTACGGTCAAGGTCAGCGTAAATATCGTCGTCCTTGACGACGACTTGATAGGTGCGCAGCGGCACCTCGCAGGGCGGCTCCACCACGTTACCGGTCGGCACGTGGAATGAGCCCATGTGCATGCAGCATTCGATCACGTCCCCTTCCAGCATGCCGTCAGCGAGGCTCGCCGCGGCGTGGGTACATTCGTCATCGGTGATATAAAATGTGCCGGCGATGTTATAAACCGCCAACTTGTGATCACCGACCTCGAACGCCTTGACTGATTCCGGCCCAACGTCGGCTTTCGCGCACACCCGCACGACCTTCTCCGAATTATCAGCCATTAGACGCTCCTCTTTCGCCATTCTCGCTTACAATAACGCTTCGGAGTCCGGAAGCCATGCAGGTTCTCGTCGTCGGTGCCGGCGTCATCGGATTGGCGGTCGCGCGTGCGGCCGCGCTGCGCGGGCATGACGTTATTGTGGCGGAAGCAACCGGTGGAATCGGCAATGGCGTGTCCTCGCGCAACAGCGAAGTCGTTCACGGCGGCATTTATTATCCGACCGGCTCGCTGCGCGCGCGCCATTCGACGCGCGGGCGGCGCATGCTCTACGAATTCTGCACCACGCATGGCGTTACTTTCAACAAATGCGGCAAACTTATTGTCGCCACCGACGCCGCCGAACTCGGCAAGGTCGAAGCGCTGATGGCGCAAGGCGAAGCGAACGGCGTCGAAGGGCTGGAGCTGATCGGCGGCAACGCCGCGCGCGCGCTCGAAGGCGAGCTTGCCTGTATCGGGGCACTGTCATCCCCGGAATCGGGCATCATTGATAGCCACGCCTTTATGCGCGCGCTGTGGGGAGACCTTGAAGATCGCGGCGGCCGCGTTGCGTTCGCAACGCCGGTCGAACGGATGTCGTTTGCGGCGGAGCACTGGCACGTCACGTTCGGCGGAGGTGACGCGAGCTCCGCTGACTTCGACGCGGTTATCAATTCCGCCGGATTGGGAGCGCAGGCGCTTGCCCAACACATCGAAGGCTATCCGGCAGAAAAAATTCCGCCGCTGGTGCTCGCCAAAGGCAATTACTTCGCCTTCGCCGGAAAGCCGGTGTTTTCCCGGCTGATCTATCCGACGCCCGTCGATGGCGGGCTCGGCGTCCATGTCACGCTCGACCTCGCCGGCCGCATGCGCTTTGGTCCCGATGTCGAGTGGATCACCGAGGAAAGCTATAGCGTCGACCCGTCGCGCGCGGATTCCTTCTACGCGCGCATCCGCACGTATTGGTCCGGCCTGCCGGATGCCTCGCTGGTGCCGGACTATTGCGGCATTCGGCCGAAACTCAC
>DATNNI010000343.1:0-10713 GCA_035601915.1 Xanthobacteraceae bacterium | reverse complement strand
AGGGCAGCCCGTGGGCAGTGCCGCACCGGATCGCGCGGTTCCGGACGTCCGAATCCGCATAACTGCGGCGCTGATTGCAGATTTAGCGATTAGCCGGGGCCGCGGCGAGCTCTTCAAGCCGCGCGGCCAATTGCTTGAGTTGCCACTTCCGCGCGAGCGCGGCCGCCTTGGCCCAGGTCGGTGTCCGGTCCGGCAAACGCGGCAAAGGCGCTTTGCGGTCCATGGTGGCGATGGAGCGATAGAGCCGCAAGTCTTCGGCCTGTTTGGCGTAGCGGCCGGCCTTGAGGATCGCATCCAAATTGCCGAATTGCCGCAATAATGCCGCGGCGCCGGTCGCACCCAAGCCGGGCGCGCCCGGCAGTTTGTCGGAGGGATCGCCGCGCAGCGCAATGAAGTCCGGCACCTGCCCCGGATCGACGCCATAACGCGCGCGAACTTCCGCCGGACCGATACGCTCCACGCCACCGCCGCGGACCGGATAAAGGATCGTCGTTTTAGCCGACGCCAACTGAAACGAATCGCGGTCGCCGCTTGCGACCAGCGCCAATCCGCCTCGCCGTTCTTCAGCGGTGGCCGCGGCGGCGAGAAAATCGTCAGCCTCGTAGCCCGCACCTTTGGCGTTCGCAAAGCCGCATGCCGCAACGAAGTCCGGAATCACCGCGAGTTGTTCGATGATGTCGTCGTCAAATTCGCGTCCGCTTTGATACGCGGCGAAGGCTTCGTGCCGGTAGGTCGGCGCCTCATAAGTATCCCATCCGACCAAGACCGCGCGCGGCCTCTCCTCGCGGTAGAGCCGCAGTAGCAAATTGGCGAAACCGAGTATGGCGCCGGCCGGCCGATCGCCCTTTCGTCTGATATTCTTCGGCAGAGCGTGAAAGGCGCGGTGGGCAAACGAATCTCCGTCGATTACCAGAAGCGGGCGCCGGGTTGGCCTAGCCCTTGGCTCTTCTGCGCGCGCAGCCGGTTGGTTATTCCGCTCATTCCCGTGCAACCGGGAATCCAGACCGGGTCCCCGCTTTCGCGAGGACGAGCGGGCGACATCGCGCAATTCGATCCAGACCGGTGCGTGATCGCTGGCGTTTTCCTTGCCGCGAAACGCGTGATCGACACCGCCACGGACGAGCCGCTTCGCCGCCTTCGGGCTGAGCAACAAATGATCGATGCGCAGCCCGGCGTCACGGCGCCAGCGCTCGCGCAGATAACTCCAATAAGTGTACATCGGCTCGTCCGGATGCAGCACGCGAATGGCATCTTGCCAACCCTGGCGCAGGATGTCCGCGTAACGCGCGCGGCTCCCCGGCTGGAGAAGGGCATCCCGGTCGTAAGACTTTGTCGGATAAATATCGCGATCCGTCGGCACCACGTTATAGTCGCCGGCCATCACCACCGGCACGTCGGCGGTCATCAGTTCCACAGCATGAGCCGCGAGCCGGTCCATCCAAGCAAGCTTGTAGTTGAATTTCGGCCCAGGTTGTGGATTGCCGTTCGGCGCATAAAGCGATGTGACCAGCACGCCGTTAACCGCCGCCTCAATGTAGCGGCTTTGGCGGTCGCCGGCGTCGCCCGGAAGTTCGGTCCGGGTGACAACCGGCTCGCAATCGCGCGCGAGGATGGCGACGCCGTTCCACGACCTCTCTCCACGCCAGACTGCGCCGTAGCCCAGCTTCTCGATCGCGGCCTTGGGGAATTCACGATCCACCGCTTTCAGCTCTTGCAGGCAGAGCACATCGGGTTTCGCCGCGCGCAGATATGCGAGCAGATTGGCGAGCCGCTTGTTGATATTGTTGATGTTGAAGGTGGCGATTTTCATCGGCGCGCGAAGCGGGTTGCAGGATAGGCGGCGGGGCGGGCGGACCGTATATTAACCGCATGTCCGATGTCCGCGACAATACCGCCCTCTCCCGCTTTGAGCTCGACGCCGATGACGTCACCGCCGTGGCGAACTATCGCCTTGCCGGCAACGTGATGACGATCACTCACACCGAGGTGCCACCACACGCCCGCAACAGAGGTATTGCCTCACGGCTGATCGAGGGGATTCTCGTGGATGCCCGCGCACGCGGGCTCAAAATCGTTCCGCTCTGCCCTTTCGTCGGCGTCTACTTTAACAAGCATCCCGAAGATAAAGACCTCTTGGCGTAAGCCCGCCCAACCAACGCACGCTCTAAAGCCGCGCCACCGGCCGTTTGCCCTTGGCGTTCGCGCTCGGCACCTTCACCCAAGCTTCACCATCCAGCACGATCTCACCCTGGACCTCGCATTGGCACGAAAGCCGCGCGCGGCACTTTTCCGCGACCAGCTCGGCGACCGTCACGGTCACCACGACAGTGTCGCCGATTTTAACCGGCGCGCGGAAATTCAGTGTTTGCGAAATATAAACGGCGCCGGGACCCGGCAGCCGCGTGCCGAGCACCGCGGAAATGAGACTTGCAGTGTAAAGGCCGTGCGCGATCCTGGTGCGAAACGAGGTCTTGGCGGCGAAATGCTCGGAGAGATGGATCGGATTGCGATCGCCGGTCAATTGCGCGAAGCCGACCACGTCAGAGGCGGCAACTGTCTTGCTCAGCCGTTCGGTCATGCCGACCG
Source organism: Xanthobacteraceae bacterium (assembly GCA_035601915.1). Classification (GTDB taxonomy): domain Bacteria; phylum Pseudomonadota; class Alphaproteobacteria; order Rhizobiales; family Xanthobacteraceae; genus BOG-931. Next base: position 8,127 of record DATNNI010000343.1, on the reverse strand, counting down.
AAAGGTCTTCGAAGAACAGCGTGCGGAGCGGCGGCAGCGATGGTTGGGTCATCGCGGCATTGGAGCTCGCAACATGGGCCCCGGCAAGCTGGACATTAGCAGTGGGATCAGGTCAAGGAACGCGTCTGGGCTTTTGCCGCCCGTGGGGCTCTGATGGTCGATTTCAGCCGCATTACCGCCGGCCTCAAAGGAACCGCGCACCTTCTGGTGGGCCCCGAGCATACCGCGCCATTTGTCGGGTCCGGCCGCATACCGGTCTTGGCCACGCCGGTCATGATCAACGTGATCGAGGCGGCGGCGCTCAATGCGATCGAGCACCTCCTGCCCCACGAACATCAGAGCCTCGGCATCCACCTCGACGTAAGCCATGTAGCCGCGACCCCCGTCGGCCTGCGGGTGACCGCGTCTGCCGAAGTTCTACAGATCGACGGCCGTACAGTGACTTTTCGCGTAGAAGCGGGCGATGACTTCGAAGTCATCGGCGGCGGCACCCATCGCCGCGTGATCGTCAGCGTTCCGCGTTTCGATGCGCGCATCCAGCGCAAAGTCCCCGGCAGCGGAACGACATCGAAGGCTTAGCTCATTCCGGGAGAGTGTGAACTTCCGGAGGACCGACAAATGACGGTTCTTCACGCCCGCGCCCGGCCGGCAAATAATCCCAGCACGAACAAAATGACCGCGCCGATGACGGCGGCGATAGCGTGAGTTTTGTGGATGTGTTGCGAACCCGCTTCGTACCCGGGCATGAATGTCGGCAGCGATCCCGCCGCCGTGACGAAATAGACGACCGCCGCGATGAGGCAGACGATGGCAAGGACGTAAGCGAGCATTCGCATCGAGACTTAATCCCTTTGGATACACCCCCAATTCGGGGCGTGAGGAGAGGTGAGTGGCCGGCCGGCGGCGCTAACTGAAGTGCCCTCAATGCTGAGGCGGCGGCATGCCGACCGGCGATCCGCGCGGATCGTCCTTGGTCGACATGCAATTCTTCATGAACGCCTTACGCGTCGGCCCTTCGAGCTTCTGATCGTCCGCGCCGAATTTGCAGGTCGCCATCTTGTCCTTCGACGTCACTGCAAAGGCCGGCGCGCCGGCCAGCGTGACGGCAAACATTGCGGTCGCGATCAGATAGCGGAGCATAACATGATCCCCCAAAGACGAACTCGCCATCCTAGCATCAATCAGGCGCAGGGTGGAGCCACTTTGCCGGTCACTTTGGGCAGCGGTACAGCGTGGCGGTGTAGGTCTTGTTGCTGTCGACAAAGGCCACCGTATTATTCGGTTTCAGGGTGAAGGTGACGTCGCCCATCAAGGGGCCGGCCGGAAACTTGCACTCGACGTGCCCGACGACACTTTTGCTGTCGACCTTGGTGTCGAGGAACGTGCAGACACCGATCTTGGACTCGATTTCTTGTGGCGAGATCTGCACTTTGACTTCGGGCCGATCGGTGCCGTCGCCCTTACAAGGAACGTTTTGAGTGTAGTTCCCGCTCAGCCAGAAATCGTCCTCGGCATTCGCCCCGGATATACCCGCGACCAGAGCCGTGCAGCCGATCAGCCAGCCGACGAGTCTCATCGAAACACCCACGCATTGTTGCAGCCCCCGGCTCGCATGCGAATTTTAGCGCATCCCACCCCGCGAGCAATCGCCCGGCGGCATAAAACGACAAGTGCGCTGAAAATCACACAGGCGGGTCGCAAAACGCCAAAGCGGCGCCAAGTTTGGCGCCGCTTTGCGATTCAACACGCGAAATCAGTGTGCCGTCAAACCCGACGCGTCTTCTTCCACGATGGGTTCGGCGACTTCGGCCGGCTTCGCCGCCGCTTCGTCCCAGGAGATCGGCTCCGGCATCCGCACCAGCGCCCGCGTCAGCACTTCATCCATGCGCGAGACCGGAATGATATCGAGTCCGCTCTTGATGCTGTCGTTGATCTCGACAAGATCCTTGGCATTCTCCTCAGGGATTAGCACCGTCTTGATGCCGCCGCGATGAGCGGCCAACAGCTTCTCTTTGAGACCGCCGATCGGCAGCACCCGGCCGCGCAGCGTGATTTCGCCAGTCATCGCGACATCGCGATGCACCGGGATACCGGTCATCACCGAAACGATGGCGGTGACCATTGCCACGCCGGCTGAGGGGCCGTCCTTCGGCGTCGCCCCTTCGGGCACGTGCACGTGGATGTCGCGCTTGTCGAATGAAGGCGGCTCGATGCCGAAAGCGGCGGAGCGCATGCGCACGTAAGACGCCGCCGCCGAAATCGATTCCTTCATGACGTCGCGCAGGTTGCCGGTCACCGTCATCTTGCCTTTGCCCGGCATCATCGCCGCTTCGATAGTCAGAAGCTCGCCGCCGACGTCGGTCCAGGCCAGGCCGGTCACGACACCGACCTGATCCTCGTCTTCGACTTCGCCGTAGCGGAATTTCGGCACGCCAAGATAAGTGCCGAGGGTTTCCGCCGTGACTTCCACCGAGTCCGTCTTCTTGACCGTGAGCTCCTTCACCGCCTTGCGGATCAGCGTCGACAGCTCGCGCTCGAGATTGCGGACGCCGGCCTCGCGCGTGTAGCGGCGGATGAGCGTCAACAACGCGTCGTCGTCGATCGACCATTCCTTCGGCTCGAGTCCGTGCTTGACGATCGCGTGCGGGATCAAATGCTTGCGCGCGATCTCGACCTTCTCATCCTCGGTGTAGCCGGCGATGCGGATGATCTCCATCCGATCCATCAGCGGCGGCGGGATGTTGAGCGTGTTCGCCGTGGTGATGAACATCACGTTTGAGAGATCGTAGTCGACCTCGAGGTAATGATCGTTGAAGGCGTGGTTCTGCTCCGGGTCGAGCACTTCCAGCAGCGCCGACGACGGATCGCCGCGGAAATCGGCGCCCATTTTGTCGACTTCGTCGAGCAGAAATAGCGGGTTGGACGTCTTCGCCTTGCGCATCGACTGGATGACCTTACCGGGCATCGAGCCGATATAGGTGCGCCGATGGCCGCGGATCTCGGCCTCGTCGCGCACGCCGCCGAGCGACACGCGCACGAACTCGCGCCCGGTCGCCCGCGCAATCGATTTGCCGAGCGAGGTTTTGCCGACGCCAGGCGGCCCGACCAGGCACAGGATCGGTCCGGTCAACTTGTTGGCGCGCTGCTGAACAGCGAGATACTCAACGATGCGTTCCTTAACCTTCTCAAGGCCAAAATGGTCGGCCTCGAGAATCTGCTCGGCGAGGGTCAAATCCTTCTTGACCTTGGACTTCTTGTTCCACGGGATCGACAGCAGCCAATCGAGATAATTGCGCACGACCGTCGCTTCAGCCGACATCGGCGACATCTGCCGCAGCTTCTTGAGCTCGTGTTGCGCTTTCTCCCGCGCTTCCTTTGAGAGCTTGGTGCGCTTGATCTTCTCTTCGATCTCGGCGAGCTCGTCCTTGCCGTCCTCGTCGCCGAGCTCCTTCTGGATCGCCTTCATCTGCTCGTTGAGGTAATACTCGCGCTGGGTCTTCTCCATCTGACGCTTGACGCGCGTACGGATGCGCTTCTCGACCTGCAACACCGAAATCTCGCTCTCCATCAGGCCGAGCACCTTTTCCAATCGCTCGGTGACGACAGGAATTTCGAGGACGAGCTGCTTGTCGGGAATCTTGACCGCCAGGTGTGAGGCGACCGTGTCCGCGAGTTTGGCGTAGTCGTCGATCTGCTGAACGACGCCCACGACCTCCGGCGACACTTTCTTGTTGAGCTTCACATAGCCTTCGAATTCATTGATTACCGAGCGCGCCAGCGCTTCCGCCTCGACTTGATCGCCGGGCGAATCGCCGATGACCGTCGCGTCGGCCTCGTAATATTCCTCGCGATCAGTGTAGCGCCCGACTTCGGCGCGCGCCGCGCCTTCAACCAGTACCTTCACGGTGCCGTCGGGCAATTTGAGAAGTTGCAGCACGCTCGCCAGCGTGCCGACGCGATAGATCGCATCCGTCGCCGGATCGTCGTCGGATGCGTTCTTCTGCGTCGCCAGCAGAATGAACGTATCCGAACGCATCACTTCTTCGAGCGCCTTGATTGATTTCTCACGGCCGACGAAGAGCGGAACAATCATGTGCGGGAAGACAACGATGTCCCGCAAAGGCAGCACCGGGTAGGCCCGGGTTTCACCGGTTACCAGCGGTTGCTTCGGCTTGGTGGCACTTGTCATGGCCCCATTTCCTTATTGTTGTGCACGTCGTTCGCGACCCGCAATCGGCGCCGCCGCAATCGACTGCCCGTTACGCGATTTGGCGAACGCTTTATCGCGCCTTCAGTATAGGTGGCGTCGAGGCGAGAGTGTGTCAAGAAACCGCGGCTTTTCGAGCAAAACCGCATGTCGCCCAGCGGCGGCGGGACACCGCCAACCGAATCGCGCATGCCACAATCTGGCACTGCCTAGGCGCTCGCTCCGCCGGTCTCGCCGGCACGATCGGATCGATCGGCGTAGATGTAGAGTGGCCGCGCGCTGCCCTCGACCACCTCGCGCGAGATTACGATTTCCTCTACGCCCTCGAGGCTCGGCAGATCGAACATGGTGTCGAGCAGGATGCTTTCCATGATCGAACGCAGGCCGCGCGCACCGGTCTTACGATCGATGGCTTTGCGGGAAATCGCCGACAGCGCCTCATCCGCCAAAGTCAGGTCGACCGTCTCCATCTCGAACATGCGCTGATATTGTTTTACCAGCGCGTTCTTCGGCTCGGTCAGGATGCGCTTGAGTGAAGCCTCGTCGAGATCTTCGAGCGTGGCGACAACCGGAAGCCGGCCGACGAATTCCGGGATCAGGCCGTATTTCAGCAAATCCTCAGGCTCGACTTCGCGGAAGATCTCGCCCTGTTTGCGATCTTCCGGTGCCAAGACTTTGGCGGCGAAGCCGATGGAGGTGGAACGCCCGCGAGCGGAGATGATCTTCTCCAAACCGGCAAAGGCGCCGCCGCAGACGAAAAGAATGTTGGTCGTGTCGACCTGGAGGAATTCCTGTTGCGGGTGCTTGCGGCCGCCTTGCGGCGGAACGCTGGCGATCGTGCCTTCCATAATTTTCAGCAACGCCTGCTGCACGCCCTCGCCGGAAACGTCGCGGGTGATCGACGGATTGTCCGACTTGCGCGAAATCTTGTCGATCTCGTCGATATAGACAATGCCGCGTTGCGCGCGCTCGACGTTATAGTCGGCGGACTGTAACAGCTTCAGGATGATGTTCTCGACGTCCTCGCCGACGTAGCCGGCTTCGGTCAGCGTGGTTGCGTCCGCCATCGTGAACGGCACGTCGAGAATTCGCGCCAGCGTTTGGGCCAGCAGCGTCTTGCCCGAGCCGGTTGGTCCGATCAGCAGAATGTTCGATTTGGCGAGCTCAACGTCGTTGTGCTTGCTCTGGTGATTGAGGCGCTTGTAGTGGTTATGCACGGCCACCGACAGCACCTTCTTGGCGTGGTCCTGGCCGATCACATAGTCATCGAGAACCTTGCGGATTTCCCGCGGCGTCGGAATGCCGTCGCGCGACTTCACCAGCGAGGACTTGTTCTCCTCGCGGATGATGTCCATGCAGAGTTCGACGCACTCGTCGCAAATGAAAACAGTCGGGCCGGCAATGAGCTTGCGCACCTCGTGCTGGCTCTTGCCGCAGAACGAGCAATAGAGCGTGTTCTTGGAATCGCCGCCGCCGACTTTGCTCATTCCCGTCTCCGTCTTCCTCGCGAGGGGAGCCCATTGGGTTCCCCTACCCTACGGCCCGCGACGCTAAAAATCCGTAGCACTTTCCGCGTTCTGCTCCCGAATGCGACGTGAGAGTGACAACACCTCGCCACTCAGTACAAGCGGCATGCTAACGGCGTGCCAATCAAGAATCCATTAACAATAACGAGAGTTTGCTGTGGTGTGCTTTCTGGACCACAGTCGCAGATAACCCCCTTGACGGAACTCCACCCGCGCTTGGTGAATAACCGATTCCGCCGCCCCATTAGACCTTCGCCAGCACCGGTGGTTCGAGCTTAAGTCCGGGTTCCTCCGGCCGCTTCTCGATCACCTTGTCGATGATGCCGAAATCCCTGGCCATGTCCGGCGTCAAGAACATGTCGCGCTCGAGCGCGTCCTCGATCTTCTTCAGCGGCTGGCCGGTGTGCTTGACGTAAATCTCGTTAAGGCGGCGCTTCAGGTTCAGGATTTCCTGGGCATGCAGCATGATGTCGGTGGCCTGACCTTGAAAGCCCCCTGACGGCTGATGGACCATGATGCGGGCATTCGGTAGCGCAAAACGCAAATCCTTAGCGCCGGCGGCGAGAAGGAGCGAGCCCATGGACGCAGCCTGGCCGGTACATAAAGTCGAAACCGCCGGACGGACGAACTGCATGGTGTCGTAAATCGCCATGCCCGATGTCACCACCCCGCCCGGCGAGTTGATGTACATGGAGACTTCCTTTTTCGGATTCTCCGCTTCGAGGAACAGTAACTGCGCGACCACCAGCGAGGCTACGCCATCGTCGATCGGTCCGGTGATGAAGATAATTCGTTCCTTCAGCAACCGGGAATAGATGTCATAGGCGCGCTCGCCCCGGTTGGTCTGCTCGACCACCATGGGAACGAGATGCTGCATGTAGGTATCCGCCGGATCGCGCATAGTCCTCACCTGTCAGGGCTTTGGGCTCACATTGAGAGCACAATGTGGCTTGAGTCGGGGCGCATGTCGAAGGTGTCGTGCGGCCAGGCGGCAAGCGGCCCTGCGACGGGCAGATATGTCCCCATGTTTACCGCGGCAAGACCGGCAATCGCGGTGAAGCGGGCCGCAATCGTCATTCTTCGTCTTCCTTGAACAGCTCTTCCCGCGAAACGGGCTTGTCAGTCACTTCGGCAAGCTCCACCAGGAAGTCGACCACCTTGTCCTCGAACAAGGGCGCCCGTATTGCGGCGAGCGCATTTGGGTTCTTTTGGTAATATTCCCAAATCTGCCGCTCCTGGCCGGGAAATTGCCGCACCTGCTCCATCACCGCGGAGCGCAGCTGTTCGTCGGTGACTTTGATGTTATTGCGCTCGCCGATTTCGGCGATGACGAGCCCAAGCCGCACGCGACGCTCGGCGATGGCGCGATACTCGGCGCGCGATTTTTCCTCGGTCGTGCCTTCGTCCTCGAAGGTGCGGTTTTGGTCCTTGAGATCCTTTTCGACCTGCGCCCAGACGTTGGCGAATTCCTGCTCGACGAGAGTCGGCGGCGGCTCAAACTTGTGGCGCTCGTCCACGTCATCGAACAGCGTGCGCTTGAGCTTTTGTCGCGAAGCCGCCGCATGCTCGCGGGCAATACGCTCTTTCACTGCGTCCTTAAGCTTGGACAGCGATTCCAACCCGAGCGCTTTGGCGAAGTCGTCGTCGATCTTGACCTCGCCCGGCGTTTCAACCGCGCCGACCGTGACGGCGAAGGTCGCATCCTTGCCGGCGAGTGCGGTAGCCCGGTAATCGTCAGGGAACTTGACGTTGAAAGTTTTGTTTTCGCCCGCTTTCATGCCCAGCAGGTGTTCTTCGAAACCGGGAATGAATTGCCCGGACCCGAGCAAGAGCGGCACGTCAGTTCCCTTGCCTCCCTCAAACGGCACGCCGGCCATCGAGCCTTCGAAAGACATCGTGACGCGGTCGCCGTTTGCGGCCCCCTCGGTCTTGGCGATGAAGGGTTTATTCTGCTCGGCGATCGTCGTTACGGCTTGATCGATCTCTTGGTCGGTCACTTCGGCCGTCAGCCGGGTGAGCTTGAGAGACTTGAAATCGACAAGCGTGATCGGCGGAACGATCTCCATTTCGACGGTGTAAGCGAGGTCGGATTTGCCTTCGATCACCTTCTCGACGTCGGACTGCTCGGTCGGCAGCACCACCTTGGGCTCGATCGCAAGCTTGAGTTTTTTGTCCGCGATGATTTTCGAATTGGCCTCGTTGACCGTCGCCTCGATCACCTCCGCCATGGCGGATTTGCCGTAGAGGCGCTTGAGATGCGCGACCGGTACCTTGCCGGGCCGGAAGCCGCGGAGCTGCACCCGGTTTTTAAGGTCGTCCAGCCGCTCGTTGACGCGGGCCTCAAGATCGCTTGCCGGAACGATCACGCGATATTCGCGCTTGAGGCCGGCGGTG
>DATNNI010000342.1:0-3869 GCA_035601915.1 Xanthobacteraceae bacterium | reverse complement strand
CGCCGGCAAGGGATTTGCGGTGGTCGCCGCCGAAGTAAAAACGCTCGCCAATCAGACCTCGCGCGCGACCGAGGACATTTCGAAACAGGTCGCGGCCATCCAAGAAGCGACTAAGCGGTCGGTCGAGGAAATCTCGGCGATCGGGCGAACCATCGGCAAACTGACCAATGTGTCGACCAGCATCGCTTCGGCCGTGCAGCAGCAAAGCATGACGACCCAGAGCATCGCCGAAAGCATCCATACCGCCGCCGCACACACGGCGCGCGCCTCCGCCGAAATCAACTCGGTCGACGTGGCGGTGGCACGCGGAGTAGCCGCCGTGGAAGAAATCACCAAATGGACCGAACGGCTCTCCACGCGGGCGAAAGACCTCGAAACCAAGGTCGAAACGTTCTTTAAGCGCGTGCGCGCCGCCTAGATTTCCGAGTTTTCGTCAGAACGGGCGCGCTCTTGCCAGGCGCAAAGTGCCGCGCAACTTATTGCGTGCCTCACTTGCGCGCGCCTAAGGTGAGCATTTGCGACCAGCATCGGGAGACCAGCATGGCCACTCCGCTCGCCAAACAGATCGCGCTTGCCGCGCGGCCCAAAGGGCAGCCCACGGCCGCGGATTTCCGCCTCGAGGAAACGCCGGTCCCAGCCTTGCCGGCCGGTGGTCTGTTGCTGCGCGTGCTTTATCTCTCGCTCGATCCTTACATGCGCGGCCGCATGGACGACGCGAAATCGTATGCCAAGTCCGTCGGCATCGGCGAAGTCATGACCGCAGAGAGCGTGTGCGAAGTCGTCGAGTCCGACCGCGCGGGCTATGCGCCGGGCGATATCGTGCTGGCGCATACCGGCTGGCGCACGCATGCCGCCTGGAGCGGGCCGGCGCTCCGCAAGCTCGACCCCAAGGCGGCGCCGATCACCACCGGGCTCGGCGTGCTGGGAATGCCGGGCTTCACCGCCTATGCGGGCCTCAATCTCATCGGCAAGCCCAAGCCGGGCGAGACGGTCGTGGTCGCGGCGGCAAGCGGCCCAGTCGGCTCGCTGGTCGGCCAACTCGCCAAGATCGCAGGCGCACGGGCGGTCGGCATCGCCGGCGGCGCCGATAAGTGCCGCTACGTCGTCGAGGAGCTGGGCTTTGACACCGCCATTGACCATCGTGCCGGCGACTTTGCCGACAAGCTCGCGGCTGCGTGCCCAAAGGGCATCGACGTCTATTTTGAGAATGTCGGCGGCGCCGTTTGGCAGGCGGTTCTGCCGTTACTCAACGGCTTTGCGCGCGTGCCGGTCTGCGGATTGATTGCACAATATAGTGCGAGCGGGCCGGCGGCGGCGCCAAATCTTCTCCCGGCCACCATGCGCGCGATATTGACCAAGAGCCTCACGATGCGCGGTTTCATCAATTACGAATTTGCCGCCGATCACTACGCCGAATTTTTGAAGACGGTCGCCGCCGGCATCGCCGACGGCCGCATCCGCTACCGCGAGGACATCACCGAAGGGCTTGAAAACGCGCCGGCTGCGTTCATGGGCATGCTTCAAGGCAAAAACTTCGGCAAGGTGCTGGTGCACGTCGGCAAATGAGCGCCGCACGCGTTCCTATAGCGGCAGACGATATGCTTGCTGCGCGGCGCCGACAAACAATGCGGCCTTTTCTTCGGCGCTATAACCGGCGGCGAGCCGCTTGAACGCGTTCCACATCACGCCGTAGCTGTAGTAGCGCTTGTCGACCGGGAAATTGCTCTCGAACATCGCCCGCTGCGGCCCGAACGCCTCAACGCAGGTTTCGACGTAAGGCCGCCACGTCTTGGCAAGCTCCTCCGATGTCGGCGGCTTCGGCCGCATCTCGAAGCCGAAACCGAACATGTGCATGCCCATGCCGCCAAGCTTGACGCGGGTGTTTGGACATTTGGCGAGCTCGCGGATGTTGTCCGCCCAGGTCTTGAATACTTCGTCGTGGCGGCCGGCATAAGCGCCGATGCCAAGCGGGATACCGACGTGATCGAGCACGATCAGCGTATCCGGAAAAGCCCGGGCCAGATCGGCAAGTTCGGGAATTTGCGTGTGGTAGATCAACGAATCGAAGGAAAGGCCGTAGCGCGCCAATCGCGCGAAGCCGGCGCGGAATTTGGTATCAAGCAAAAGCTGGGGCGGGTAATCGAGCGGCGTCGATTTAATGGCGCGGTCCGCGTCCCAAACCGAGCAATGGCGGACGCCTTTGAAGCGTTCGCCGGCCGCGCGCAGATGCGCTTCCAGCACGGCATCGACCTCGGCGCCGAGCAGAAGATCGGCGAAGCCGACAATGCCGGCGCAGATGCGGGCCGGCCCGTAGGTGTTGCTTGCGCTCATCGCCGCCACGCCGTTGACGAACTCGGTCTCACCAACCGGCGCGAACTTTGCGTCGCCGTCGGCGCGGTACATCGAGTCACACTGCGAAAAGACCGTGGCCCGCACGTTGTGGCCACCGCTGTCGATGTCGCGTTTGATGTCTTCGAGCAGGTAGCGCGCGCCGCGGTCCCAGAGATGATGATGCGGATCGATGATCGGCATGGCCGGATCGATTGGCGCCTCGCGGTGCGAAGCCAGCCAATCCTCGCGGATCTCAAAGAGGATTTTTTTCTCGATCTCGGTTTCGCCGATCTTGACGTTCATCGCCCTACCCTCTGCCGTTTCCTCGCGGATTATTGGTGCTTTGGATTCGATATTCGCTTCGCAAGCGAGCGATCCGGCAGGCAGCGAATGTCAAATCCACCACTAGTAATCCTAGCGGACGCGGCGGCGAAGGAAAGCGGCGGTCGTGTTATTCTGCCGGTTGCTTTGGCTTGGGCTTGAAGAAAGTGCGCTTGAGATTGTCCCACAATTCGATCTTGGCGCCGTTGCGGTGCATGATCGCGCTCTGCTGAATGACCGACAGCGTGTTGTTCCAGGCCCAGTAGATCACCAGGCCGGCCGGGAAATTTGCCAGCATGAAAGTGAAGATGATCGGCATCCAATTGAAGATCATCTGCTGGGTCGGGTCCGGCGGCGCAGGGTTGAGCTTCATCTGCACCCACATGGTGATGCCCATGATCACCGCCCAAAGCCCGAGGTGAAGGAAACTGCCGACCATCGGCAGTGCCGTCGGGTCCCAGGGTATGAGCCCGAACAAGGTGAAAACATTCGTCGGGTCGGGTGCCGAAAGGTCGCGGATCCAGCCGTAGAACGGCGCGTGCCGCATCTCCAGCGTGATGAACAACACCTTGTAAAGCGAGAAGAAGACCGGAATCTGAATCGCGATCGGCAGACAGCCGGCAACCGGATTGATCTTTTCCTTCTTGTACAACTCCATCATCGCCTGTTGCTGCTTCACCTTGTCGTCGCCGTAGCGCTCGCGGATCATGGTGAGCTCAGGCTGCACCGCCTTCATCTTCGCCATCGAGGCATAGGACTTGTTGGCGAGGGGAAAGAACAGAAGCTTGACCAGCACGGTGACGATAAGGATCGCAATGCCGAAATTGCCGACCAGGCGGAAGGAGTAGTCGATCGCCAGGAACATCGGCTTGGTAATGAAATAGAACCAGCCCCAGTCGATCAGCAAATCGAAATGGTTGAGCTGGAGCGCCTGATTGTAGCCGCCGAGCGTCGACAGCGGAAAATTGATGCCGACGACCGACACTTCCTTGGCGCCGGCGAATAATCGCGCATCGGCGGAGCCGGTCGCGCCCGGCGCCACCGTCACCGCGTCGAGCAGGTAATCGGTCTGATAAGTTTGCTCGCCGCCAACCTGAGCGGCGGAAAAGCGCGCGTGAACCTTGGCGTCGGTATCGGGCAGTAACGCTGCCGCCCAATACTTATCGGTGAAGCCGAGCCAGGCGTTGGTGACGTCCCAATGCTCTTCTTTCTTGTCG
>DATNNI010000341.1:0-2953 GCA_035601915.1 Xanthobacteraceae bacterium | reverse complement strand
ACCCGGGACAGCGATTGCGACGGCAGATCGATCACGGCGATGCGGCGGTCCGGGTTCACCCGGCGGATGAAAATGCCGTCGCCGTAAATCGACCCGTAGGCGGTGCGCCCGTCGGGCGACAGCGCGAGCTCGTGCGTCGAGCCGGGCATGTCGACGGTCTTCGACAACGTCAGTGTCGCCGCGTCAAGGAAATGCACCTTATGCGCGGTCTTCGCAGTCACGATCAGATTCGGACCGCCCGGGCGATTGTTGAGATCGAGCATAAACGGACTCCATTGCCGGGGCGCGTGACACGACCAGCCACAAGCCGCCATTCCAACTTGCGCGCCGGATGTTCAATACATTTCGCGCAAGCCTTAAGCCGGCGCAGCGAAGCGTTTATTGAACATCCACAGTCCTATTGCGATGGCGAGCATGATGAGACCGCCGCCAAGGACTGACATCGGTTCCAATCCCAGCCTCTCGAACCATTGCGTGTAGAAATGAATGGCTGCGAACACCGCGACGACATTGACCACCCATCGCCGATTCTCCTGAACGGCCCAGATGCCGGTTCCAAGCAGCACAACCGCCCAGCCGATGACAAAGGCGGAAGGCGGAATTTCCCAGTCGCTCAAAACGCGTGAATGGCCTCGCCAGAGCGAGCGGATGAGCAGTGAATAATCGCCCCAAAGCGAGCCTACCCAGAAGCCGAAATTGACCATGAACACGGACGTCCGCGCCGCAATCACGGCCAATCGCTCGTAATCGGCCGGGAGCAACTTCGAGAGGTAATACGTCCCGAGCGCAAGGAGACCGAAAAGGACGATCGTGACCAGCGGCTCGTAAATCGCGAGCATGTATGTCGCGTGCCAGTAGCCGGTGCGGGCGCCGAGACAGGCGCCAAGCGCAAGTACCGCTCCAGCCATGAGTAAGCTCGATCGTGCGACGATGGCGGCTCCGGTCAGCGCAGCGGTGACGATCAGCATCGCGGCAAGTGCGCCCTTGCCGATCGTGAGCACGCCACCGCAAAACATCAGCGCGCCGACCACAAGACAGATCTGTCCAAGCAGGCTCCATCGCTCGTTGCCCAGGAAAGTGAACGCAAGTGCGGCCGCGAACACCACGAGACCAATGAGGAGCGCGGTCAACGGCGTCGGCACCAGCGCCACCGCTCCCGCGCTCACCGCAACAATCCCGAAGGCAACGAGGATGTTGATTGCGAACGCGCCGGTATCTTGGGCGGCTAAAGCACGAAGCCGATCGGCCTCAGCCGGCGTGAGCTTCCCTTCTTCCAGAAGCTTGGAGAGGTCGAGCGTGACTTTCATAGAGTCCCCCGGTCCGCCTGGTTCTTCACTCTAATCTTAGGCTGCGTCAGCGACTAAGCATTCGCGGTGATTATTTCGTGTCAACGCCGACGCTCGGGCGGTGGTCAAACCTGATCGTCAGGATCAACACTATCGAGGGCAGCGCGGAGAGCGCAATCGGCAGAAACGCAAATCGAGCCGAGCCGGAGAGGTCCCAGGCGAAGCCGCCTATCACCGAGACCAGCATGGTGCCGGCGTAACTGATAGTGAACATCGCCGCCGACACCCGCGCCACCTCGCGCGGCGGACTGAGCAGCGGCGGCAGCGTCAAGCCGAGCGCGAAGCCGCCGCCAGCGAAAAAGCCGAGTGCCGCCGCGCTTGCCACTGTCGCCGCGCCGGTCGTCGCAACAATGCCGATAATGCTGGCGACCGAAAGCACGCCCGAAGCCACCATCGGCCACCTTTTGCCCTCAAGCCGCTCGGCAAACGCGATCAACAGCAGCGAAACTGGAATTTGCCCCAGATTGAGCGCGGTCAATGCCGGGCTGACGAGGTCCGGGCGTCCGGCTTGGCTCAGATAGCCGGGAAGAAATGCGTTGCTGCCGAAATAGAGCGCGCTGCCGCTCGAGAAAATCAAACCGATGCGCCAGACCTCGCGCGCCGGCCAATCCGGAAACCAGCGCGGCGCAGCGCTTGCCGCCGTGATTCGTTCGCGCGGTGCCGCGAGTAGCATCACGACCGCGATGACAATGACGGGAATGGCCCACAGGAAAAAAGTGGCGCGCCAGCTGTCGCCGAGAAGCGGAAACAGAACGGGAAACAGCGCGACCGGCAGTACTTCGCCGACCAGCAAGCCGTTGGTGTAGATCGCGGTCGCCACCGCGACGTGCCGCGGCAGCCATCGCCCGACCAGCGCCGGCATGGCCGGCTGAACCACCGCCACGCCCGCGCCCATGACGATGGTTGCGCCGAGGAGACCAAGCACATCCGTGGTGACGCCGCGCAACGCCGAGCCGAGTGTGACGATCACCAATCCCGCCACCACCGCCCGCACGGCGCCCACCCGGCTGATCAGCCGCGAACCGGCAAGGGCGGCCACGGCAAAGAGAAAGACCGGCAGCCCGGTCAGAAGTCCAATCTGCGTGCCGGACAAATGGAATTCGTCGCGCAGCGCCGGAATGACCGGCGGCACCGCGAGGATCGGCAAGCGCAGCGCGTTGCCGACGAGCCACAATAGGATCAGTGAGGTCGGAAGCGATCGAGATTCGGCCACATGGTTTTTCCCGGACTTGGCAGAAGAGTGGGTGCGCTCACGCCGCCCCTTTGAGGCGATCGAGCGCTTCGGCAAGCTTGGCGCGGCGCGCTTGCGCGTCCTCGCGCTTCTCGCGTTCGCCTTCGACGACGTCTTCGGGCGCGCGTTTGAGGAAATCAGCATTGCCGAGTTTTTGGTCGACGCGCGCGATGTCGGCGTCGCATTTCGCCATTTCCTTGGCCAGCCGCGCGCGCTCGGCGGCGAGATCGATCACGCCTTTCAGCGGCAGCGCCGCAACCTCGCCCCGCACCACGAGCTGCACGGCGCCTTGGGGGGCTGTGTCGGCGAAGGAGATGTCAGCAATCCGCGCCAGCCGCTGCACGAACTCCGACCACCGGGCGGCGCGTTCGCGCGT
>DATNNI010000340.1:0-3657 GCA_035601915.1 Xanthobacteraceae bacterium | reverse complement strand
GCGCCCATTTGTATTTGGCGCCGAGAACCGCCACCGGAATCTCGGTCGAATACGCGTAGGCCGGGATACCGTGTTGATACAAATACTCCGCGGCCTCTTCGACCTCGACGTCGCCGGCGAGCGAAGCCACTACCGGCTTCTCGATACCCTTGGCGCGCATTTCGCCGACGACTTCCACCATGAGTTTCGCGAATACCATCGGCGGGGTAATGATGGTGTGCCAATAACCCAGAATCAGCGCATGAATGCGCGGGTCCTGGAGTCCCAGACGCACCGTGTTCTGGTAAGTCGCCGGCGGCTCGCCGCCGGTGATGTCGACCGGATTCCCGGCTGCGCCGAACGGCGGAATAAATTTACGGAACGCGGCATCGAGATCGGCGGGCATCGCCATCAACGACAGGCCGTTGTCCACGCAGGCGTCCGACAACAGAACGCCCGATCCGCCGGCACCGGTAATGATGACCACATTGTTGCCCTTGGGGGTGGGCAGTACCGGAATGCCGCGTGCAAAATCGAGCAGATCGCGCAACGAGCGCGCGCGAATGACGCCGGATTGCTTGAACACGTCTTCATAGATTTTATCGTTGCCGGCGAGCGCGCCGGTGTGCGAGCTCGCGGCGCGCGCCCCCATGCTGGTGCGCCCGGCTTTGAGCACGACGATGGGTTTCTTCTTCGATACGCGCTTCGCCACTTCCGCAAAGGCGCGCCCATCCTTCAAGTCCTCGCAATGCTGCGCGATGATGGTGGTGTTGTCGTCCTGCTCGAAGAAGGTCAGCAAATCATCTTCGTCGATGTCGGATTTATTGCCCAGACCGACAATTGCGGACACACCCATCTTGGCGGAACGCGAGAAGCCGATGATCGCCATGCCGATGCCGCCCGATTGCGAGGACAGCGCCGCGTGGCCTTTGACATCGTAAGCCGTGCAAAACGTCGCGCAGAGATTGCTCGGCGTGTAATAGAACCCGTAAATATTGGGGCCCATGAGGCGCACGCCGTACTTGCGGCCAATTTCCACCAGTTCGTTTTGTCCCGCGACGTTGCCGGTCTCCGCAAAACCGGAAGGAATCAATATGGCGCCGGCGATCTTCTTCTCGCCGACCTCGATCAGGGCTTGCGCGACAAATTTTGCCGGGATTGCGAATACGGCGACGTCAATGTCTCCCGGCACGTCCTTGACGCTCTTATAGGCTTTCTTGCCCATGATGCTCTCGGCGCTGGGATGGATCGGATAGATGTCACCTTTGTAGCCGCCGTTGATCAAATTCTTCATGACCGAATTGCCGATCTTGCCGTTCTCCGCGGACGCGCCGATGACGGCCAAGGCCTTCGGCTTCATGATGCGGTTCATCTTTTCGACGATCGCCGCTTGACTCGGCCGATCGCGCGGCGGGGCGGGGTTGAAATTGAGGACGATGCGAACGTCCGCGGCAGTCGCGCCGTGGTCCGTGGCAAACACGGGGTTGAGGTCCATTTCCGAAATCTCAGGAAAATCCGCAACCAGCGCGGATACCCGTTCAATCATGCCCGACAGTGCTGCACGATCCACGGGCTTGGCGCCGCGCACACCGCGCAGGATCTCCGCCGCCTGAATGCCGTCCAGCATCGACAACGCATCTTCGTTCGTAGCCGGCGCGAGCCTGAAGGTGATGTCCTTGAGGACTTCCACCAGGATGCCGCCGAGCCCGAAGGCCACCAGCTTGCCGAATGCCGGATCGGTGACGGCGCCAATGATGACTTCCTGGCCGCCCGCGAGCATCTGTTGAACCTGCACGCCGAGTATTTCCGCCTTGGCGTCGTACTTTTTGGCATTGCCGACGATGGTGGAATAGGCTTCCTTGGCGGCTTCCGCGGACTTCACGCCGACGATGACGCCGCCGGCTTCGGTCTTGTGCAGAATCTGCGGCGATACGATCTTCATCACCACCGGAAAGCCGATCCCCGCGGCCAGCTTGGCCGCCTCGTCCGCCGAGGTTGCGACGCCTTCCTTCGGAATGGTGATTCCGTACGCCTCGCAAACGCCGCGCGCTTCGGGCGCCGTGAGTGCCTCGCGGCCGGCGGCCTTGGCTTTATCGAGAATCTTCCGAACAGCGCTCTTATCGTATGACATGTTGCAATTTTCCTCGGATGCTATGCGCGTAGGCTTTGCGTTTGAGCCGTCCGCGCGAATCAAATGACTTTTTTCAATCGCAGGTCAGAAACCTCGGCGGGCGCATATCCCAATTCCGCGAGCACTTCGTCGGTGTGTTCACCCAACAGCGGCGAACGCGTGACGTGGGTGGGGCTGTCGCTCATTTTGATGGGATTGCCGACGGTCAAATACTTGCCGCGCTTGGGGTGATCGACCTCGACGATGGTTCCGGTCTTGCGCAGCGACGGCTCGTGCGCCAGTTCTTCCATCGACAAGATCGGGCCGCAGGGAATGTCGTGTTCGTTGAGCAAGTCCATCGCTTCGAACTTGGTCTTGGTCGAAGTCCATGCCTCCACGGCCGCGAACACTTCCTTCAATCTCGGCAAACGCGCATTGGGCGTCGCGAAATCCGGATCCGTGATCCAGGATTCCTTGCCGATGACCTGGCAGATGTCTTTCCACACCGGCGCTTGAGCGATGAAATACAGATACGCATTGGGATCCGTTTCCCAGCCTTTGCATTTCACGATGGTGCCCGGCTGCCCGCCGCCGGAGGCATTGGCGGCGCGCGGCACCGCGCTGCCGAACTTGCCGTTCGGGTATTGCGGATATTCCTTCATCACCTTGGTGCGTTCCAGGCGCTGTTGATCGCGCAGCTTCACGCGGCATAGGTTCAAAACGCCATCCTGCATCGCGGCCAACACTTTCTGACCGCGTCCGCTGGAATTGCGTTGATACAGTGCGGCGACGATTCCTAAGGCCAGATGCAGCCCGGTGCCGCTGTCGCCGATTTGCGCGCCGGTCACCAAAGGCGGCCCATCATCGAATCCGGTGGTGGAGGCCGCTCCGCCGGCGCATTGCGCGACGTTCTCATACACCTTGCACTCTTCGTACGGGCCGGGACCAAAGCCTTTGACCGAGGCCACGATCATGCGGGGATTGAGTTCCTGGATGCGTTCCCAGGTGAATCCCATGCGATCCAGCGCCCCAGGCGCGAAGTTCTCCACGAGAACGTCGCAATGCTTCACCAGCCGCTCCAGCACCTGCTTGCCGTGCTCACTCTTGGTGTCGAGCGTCACGGACCGCTTGTTGTGATTGAGCATTGTGAAATACAAGCTGTCCGCATCCGGCACGTCGCGCAGCTGCTCGCGGGTAATGTCCCCGGCGCCGGCTTTCTCGACCTTGATTACGTCGGCACCGAACCAAGCCAACAATTGAGTGCACGTCGGCCCCGACTGCACGTGCGTGAAATCGAGAATGCGGACACCATCTAACGCCTTACCCATGGAAACTCCCGAGACCCTTCACTTGTACATCGTCTGATTTTTGGTGCCCGGAGCATATTCGCGCGGATCGACCCAGATGTTGATCACGGCGGACTTGCGCAGCTTGTGCACCGACTCGCGGGCGCGCTTCAGCGCCGGGGCGATTTGCGCCGGATCGCGCACCTCTTCACCGTAGCCACCGAGCATTTCGGCGAACTTACCGAACGGAACATCGCCCAATAGATTGCCGACGTTGCCGCG
>DATNNI010000339.1:0-14582 GCA_035601915.1 Xanthobacteraceae bacterium | reverse complement strand
ATATTGCCGAGAATTTTCGCACCGGCGCCGATCATGACGCCGTAGCGGATTTTCGGGTGGCGATCGCCGCCCTGTTTGCCGGTGCCGCCCAGCGTCACGTCATGGAGGATGGACACGTCATCCTCGATCACCGCGGTTTCGCCGACCACGAGGCCGGTGGCGTGATCAAGGAAGATGCCGCGGCCGATTTGAGCCGCGGGATGGATGTCGCATTGGAACACCGCCGACATCCGGCTCTGAAGGTAGAGCGCGAAATCGCGGCGATCCTTTTGCCACAGCCAGTGCATCAGGCGGTACGTCGCAATGGCTTGAAAACCCTTATAATAGAGCACCGGTTCGATGATGCGGTGCGTTGCCGGATCGCGATTAGCCGTCGCCATCAAGTCCGCGCGGAAAGCGTCGCCAATCGCCGGCACTTCGCGGAGCGCATCGGAGTAGGCCTGGCGGATGAGCTCGCCCGAAAGGGCCGCATGGTCGAGCCGCTCCGCCAGCCGGTAGACGATGGCCTCCTCCAATGCGTCACGATGCAAAATCGTCGAATAGATGAAGGTCGCAAGCGCAGGCTCCTTGCGTACAATTTCTTCGGCTTCGCGGCGGATGCGAGCCCATACCGGATCGAGCTTGTCCAGCGCCGGCGTATTTTGAGATTGTGCCATAAGGCCTCCCGAGAGAAGGATTTTAGCATATTGGTGCAGCGCAAGACAAAAACCAGAGGGCGCGGTAGGCCCTTCTCGGTCAAAGACTTACCCACAAAATCAGCCGCCGGCTTAGTTCTGGGTCAATGGACCAGCCCGATCTTCACCGCCCTGGCTCAAAAAGCTTAAAACCGCGCCTTTGAACCTCCGGTCGCCCGCCGCCAGCATATGATCGCGGCCCGGAATGGTGAAAGGCGTGGCGTCCGGAATGAGCGCTGCCAGCCCTTCGGGCGACCCGGCAACATGGTCGTTTTCGCCGACCGCGATGAGAAGTGGAACCGCAATGCGCCCTACTTCCTCCCGGTCCATGATCTGCCGCGCGCCACGGATGCATGCCGCGAGAGCCCGTAAGTCGGAGTGCGTTTTCTCGGCAAAAGCGCGATAGGTGCGGCCGCCCGGATCAGACACGTCGGCAAGCGCTGGAGCTTCGAGCGCCCGCGCAATCCTGTTGGTATCGCTCAAACCGTCGATGAGCCCCATCCCCAATCCTCCAAGTACAGCCGAACGCACGCGCCCGGGATTTGCGAGCGCCATGAACGCGGCGATCCGGGCGCCGAGCGAGTAACCGAGGATATCGGCACGCGCAAGCCGCAGATGATCCAGCAAGGCGCGCACGTCCTCCGCCATGGTCGCGCTGTGGTAGGCGCTTGGATCATAGAGTTTGGTGGACTGCCCATGGCCGCGATTGTCGAGCGCAATAACGCGCCTGCCGGCGCCGGTGAGCGCCGTCACCCAGCCGGTGTAAACCCAGTTAACCTCTTTGTTGGAGGCAAATCCGTGGACGAGGACGACCGGCGGCCCCTCGCCCTCATCGAGAAAGGCGATCTCGACGTCATCGTGAGAAAAACGCGGCATCCCGGACCTCTACTCTATCCGCTTGCGCAGGCGCACAAAAATGATGATGCGGGCCGCATATGCAGCTAGGCTCCTCCCGCCCCGGGAGCGCCTTCAATCCGCGGCCGGGCTACCCGGGAGGAACAAGATGCGACGCCCTTGGCTTCTCATGCTCGGCTTACTCGCTCTGTCGAGCGGTCCCGCCGCGGCACAGGTTTCCGACGATGTGGTGAAAATTGGCGTGCTGACCGACTTGTCCGGGCCAGCCGCAACCGCCACCGGGCAAGGTTCGGTCATCGCCGCCGAGATGGCCGTGAGCGATTTCGGCGGCACCGTGCTGGGCAAGCCCATTCAGGTGATCTCGGCGGATCATCAGATAAAGCCGGACGTCGCGGCGGGCATTGCGCGCCAGTGGTATGACCGCGAACAGGTCGATCTGATCCTCGACGTGCCGGTATCGGCTGTCGGATTGGCCGTTCAAGCAGTCGCCAATGAGAAGAAAAAACTCTTCATCACTCATTCGACCGGCACGGCAGATTTCCACGGCAAGTTCTGCTCGCCCTATGCGCTACAATGGGTATTCGACACCCATGCACTCGCCGTCGGCACTGCACGAGAGGTCACGCGTCGCGGCGGCGACACATGGTTTTTCCTCACCGCCGATTACGCCTTTGGCCACGCGCTCGAGCGGGACGCGACGCGGGTCATCGTTGAGAACGGCGGCAAAGTGGTAGGCTCGGTCTCCCATCCCTTCGCGACGCCAGATCTCTCCTCTTTCGTCCTTCAAGCTCAATCTTCCAAGGCGAAGATCATCGGCGTGGCCAGTGGCCCTCCCGACAACGTCAACGCCGTGAAGCTCGGCGGCGAATTCGGCATTTTCCAGGGCGGCCAGCAAATGGCCGGCTTATTGGTGTTGATTACCGATGTCCACGCACTCGGCTTGCAAGCCGCGCAAGGATTGGTACTCACCACGTCGTTCTATTGGGACATGGACGAGCAAACCCGGGAATGGTCAAAGCGCTTCTTTGCCAAGACCAACCGAATGCCAACCATGTGGCAAGCGGGAGTCTATTCTTCGGTCATAAACTATCTTGAAGCCGTCAAAGCCACCGGCACCGACGAGCCCCTGAAAGTATTAGCCCAAATGCGGGCAGCGCCGATCCAGGATTTGTTTGCTCGCAACGGCCGGCTGCGCGAGGACAATCTCATGGTTCACGACCTGATTTTGGTGCAAGTCAAGACGCCTGAGGAATCGAAATATCCGTGGGACTACTACAAGATCCTCACGCATATTTCGGGCGAGCAAGCATTCGGGCCGCCAAATCCGGCCTGTCCGCTGGTTAAACCGCAATAACATTGCGCCGGCGAGGTAACCGCCGCCGCGCAGGAAAAGGCTTAGCTGGAATTCGCGTCTCGCCGTTGTTAGTATCGGAAACCGGTAAGGTGCAGACATGGCCGACGCAATCGTGCCTCACTTCCACAACGACCTCGGGGTCGCCGTAATTGATATCGGCGCCAAGGAATTCATGTGCGTCGGCGCCATGCCCCCCTTCGACCACCCGCATGTGTATTGCGACATGGGCGCCGATTCGGAATGCGTGTGTCCATATTGTTCCACGCTTTACCGGTACGACCCGGCGCTCAAGCCTGGAACCGCGCGGCCGGAAGCATGCGTTCTTGACGACACCGGCGCCTGATCCGCGGCGGGAGCGCGTGCCCTGACCGCCTCGCGCGTGGTCATCGTCGCTGGCGGGGGCATCGGCGGCTTGACCGCAGCGCTGGCGTTGGCCCGCCGCGGCTTTCGCGTCACGGTGTTGGAGCAAGCCCAGCGCCTCGAAGAAACCGGCGCCGGAATTCAGCTCTCACCCAATGCAACCCGCACGCTGATCGAGCTCGGCTTGGACGGCGCATTGCGGCCGCTCGCGGTCGCGCCAAGCGCATTGCGGGTGATGAACGCAATTTCCGGCCGGGAAATTGTGCGCATGCCGCTCGGCGAGTTTGCCGAGGATCGCTACGGCGCGCCCTTCTGGCTGATGCATCGCGCCGACCTGCTCGGCGTGCTCGCCGATGCCGCATCGCGGCAGCTTGGCATCACCATCAAGTTGGGCCGGCAGGTACAAGATTTTGTGGTTCATCCGAACGGACTGACGGTGTCCGCCCTGACCGCGACCGGCATCGCCGACGAACGCGGCTTTGCCGTGCTGGCGGCCGACGGTCTGTGGTCGCCGCTGCGCCGGCAACTCGGCGATCGCGTGCCGCCACGCTTCACCGGCCGAGCGGCCTGGCGCGGCAGTGTTGCCGCGCGCGACGTGCGTGCCGAATTTCGCGAGCCGGCCGTTCACCTTTGGATCGGGCCAAACGCGCATCTCGTTCATTATCCGGTGAGAGCAGGACAGCTGATCAATATTGTCGTTATCGCCGCCGATCCGGATGGCGATCGGAATAACGGCTTGCCTATTCGGAGCACGATCACGACGCGCGCCGATCTTTTATCCGCTCTAAGTGACGACAACTGGGCGATGCCTGCGCGTACGCTCCTTCGCTTGCCGGACGCGTGGCAGAAGTGGCCGCTTTACGAGCGGCAGCCGCTGAAGCGATGGTCCGAAGGCGCGGCGGCGCTGCTCGGCGATGCGGCGCATCCAATGTTGCCGTATTTGGCGCAAGGCGCCGCCATGGCCATTGAAGACGCCGCCGTGGTCGCGGATTGTCTGGCGCGCCAGCCCGACGACGCGGCGCGGGCGTTGCGGGCCTATCGCTCGGCGCGGCAACGGCGAACGCAAAAAATCCAGTTTGCGTCGGCGCGCAACGGCGCACGCTACCATTCCGGTTGGCCCAAGAGTTGGTTACGCGACGCCGCAATGCGCACCATCGGCGGCAAAGGGCTGCTCAAACACTATGACTGGATCTATCGCTGGCGGCCTCCCGTGCTGCCGTCCAGCTAAAGCCCCGAGCCCTGATCATTCAGGTCCGCTTGCCGCCGGCAACGCGCCGGGACCAAGCGCAACGGTAAGCTTGGCGCGCTCGGAGAGATTCGAACTCCCGACCCTCAGATTCGAAGTCTGATGCTCTATCCAGCTGAGCTACGAGCGCGCGGAGCGGCCGCACAATAGCCGCTTCCCGCGGGCGTTCAACCGCGTCGACTCCGGCGGGCGTCGCCGTCTCTGCAATCCTCGCCGGCGCGCCGTGGTCGACAAAGTCCCTTCTGAGTCCGATGAGGTTCCGGCTGTGTCATGCCGGCAAAGCAGGGCGGCCATTCCTGACTGCAAACCTGTCGGAACAAGCCCCGGAAGGTGCAGTTGTCAGCAAGCGACGAAATAGGAGGTCGATTATGTCTGATTATCGCAACCCCAACGATCCAATGTGGCAAGGCGGAGAATATGAGCCCGCCGCGCGTTCCAATGGTTCCGGCTGGGGCTGGCTCGCCGGTGCGGTGGTGATCATCGTCCTTATCGCAATCGTGTTCGGAGCCGGCCACGGGCCAACCAGGACGGCAATGAATGAAAACAGGCCAACGGCGGGGAATTTGGCTGCGCCGCCAGCTCCCACTGTTAACCCCGCCCTTCCCGGCCTAACTCCTCCTCCGGCCAATCCGGCGCAGACTTCACCGGCGCAATAAATAGCGATCCAGCTCAACGATCGGCGTCATTCTTGAGAGCGGCCTCGGCGAATAACCGAGGCCGCTTTTTTGATTGCGGGGCAGTGGCTCTAAAAAAACTTGGCGATTCGCTGAGCAGCTTACTTCTCGAACGCCGGATCAATCGGCACGCGGTAGCCGTTGGCCAGGCGGTTCGTCTCATTGGCCATGCCGACAACGGCCATGAGTTCGCCGAACATCGCTTCGCTCATGCCGGCCTTGCGCGCCGCGGCGCCGTGACTGGCAATGCAATAGGCGCAGCCATTGGTCACGCTCACCGCGAGATAAACCATCTCCTTGGTCACGGCATCGAGCGCACCCGGCGCCATGATCTCCTTGATGCTCTCCCAAGTGCGCTTGAGCGTCGCCGGATCGTGCGCGAGATATTTCCAGAAATTGTTGACGTCTTCGACGCGGCGGGTGCGCTTGATGTCATCATAGACGGCGCGGGCTTTCGGCGCGGCGTCAGCGTATTCGATCGGCCCAGGAACGGCCATGGATGCTCCCTTGCTTTGCTACTTCACCGGCACCGCGAGCGGCGCGCCTTTGTCGAGAACATAGACCACGTACATCTTGCAGGGCGCGTCGGCGGTCGCGGCGCCTTCGGCGTGAATGGCGCGCTCGGGCAGTTCAATGGTCTCGCCGGCGTGAAGGATTTTTTCCGGCTCCCCGTCGGGCGCAAACCAGCAAGCGCCCTCAATCACATATGCGGTGACCAGGCCGGGATGGATATGGCGCGGCGCCTTGAAGCCCGGAGCAACTTCGACAATCGCCGTGGTCATTTCGGAGTTGGAATTCGGCACCTCGGTCTTGCTGATGATGGTGCGCTTGACCGGCGAAGGCGTCAGCGGCGGATTCTTCGGCGGTTCCGCAAGCGCGAGCGCGCAGCTCGCGAGCAAGGCGGCGATAGCAATGCATGTCCGGGCCATGGTCCCTCTCCGGCTTCCGCAGCTTTCCCGGCATCCTAGCGCCCCGTCCGCCCTTGCGGGAGAGGGCGGCCGGTGCACAATCGTGGCGGCAAGCGAAAGGCGCGGCAACATGCCGAAGACACCCGACTATTTTGCCGGAAAAACCGTCCTCATCACCGGCGCCGCGAGCGGCATCGGGCGCGCCACCGCGCTTATTTTCGCCCGTGAGGGCGCCAATGTCGTTTGCGCCGATATCAACGAGAAGGGCGCGCACGAGGCGGCGGCAGAGATCAACGCCAAAGGCAGCCAGGCGTTGGCGCTTAAGGTCGATGTCACCAGCCGCTCCGACGTCAATGCGATGGCGGAGCGCTCGCTCTCTGCCTTCAGCCGCGTTCATTTTCTTTTCAATTCGGCCGGCGCCGCCATTCGCCGCGCCAAGTTCCTGGAGATCGACGATGCGCTGATGGAGAAGACCTTCGCGCTCAACGTCAACGGCACCTTCTACGCCATGCAAGCGCTGCTGCCGCATTTTGTCGCGCACAAGGCCGGCGTCATCGTCAACATGGCGAGCATGGCGCACCGCCGTGGCGCGCCCGGCTCCTCCATCCACTACGCCGCCGCCAAGGGCGCGGTCGTCTCCATGACGTTGGGCGTGGCGCGCGAGTTCGCTTCGGCCGGCATCCGCGCGCTATCAATCTCGCCCGGGCCGATCAAGACGCCGTTCCAGGAGGCGGCGCAATCCTCGCCCGAACTGATCCGGCAATTCCTCAGCGATATCCCGATGGGCCGTTTCGGCACGCCGGAAGAGATTGGGGAGCTCGTGTTGTTTCTTTGCTCGGACGCCTGCGAGTTCATGACCGCGGACACGGTTTATGTGAACGGCGGCGGCGGCTGGCGGTAGGCCTTTAGCCTCTCCGCAAAAAGAGAAGCCCCAAGCGCGAGAGGGGGGATGCGCTTGGGGCTCAAAAGACCGGAACAACCTTCACAACCGGCCTCGAAAGAGAAGCCCCAAGCGCGGGAGGGGGGATGCGCTTGGGGCTAAGAAGGCCGGAACAACCTTCACAACCGGCCTCAATTTTGATCTTCACACGTCGTCGGTAACCGCGACGCCGCACTCACCGCACCAATAACGCCGTACGCCCGGCAGCGCGCCGTAAGCGGGCTCGGTGTAGCCGGGTGAATTGCGCCACAAGTGCATCGGCCGCCCGCAATTTGGGCACTGACGGCCGTTGATCGGTTCCGCGCCGCGGCGAATTAACTCTCGTGTTTCCGAGGTGTACACGTTGTCCCTTTCCTATCCCCGATTCAAACGGTCAGTTGAAATTCAAACGCTTGTTTGAGCCGAACGCAAGCCGGCATCGTGGCGTTTTCGTGATTTTTCACAGGGTTAATTTCTGCAGAAGGCGCGGCTTAAGCAGTAGCCGGCCGCCAATTCACCAAGGCGACGCTGACCACGCAGACCGCCATGCCGGCGAGCGCGAGCGGCGCCAATCGTTCATTGAAAAGCCCCCACGCCATCAGCGCCGTTACCGGCGGCGTCAAATAAAACAGGGCGACGACGCGGGTCGCGGCAGCGCGGCGAATGAGAAAATAAAGAAGCCAGATGGCGCCGAACGACAGCACCAAGACGAGCCAGGCCAGCGCGAAGACGAGGTCCGGCGTCCACTGTACAACGCGGGTCTCAAACGCCATGGCGCCGAGGACGAAGAAAACCCCGGCGCTGACGTACTGAATGAACATGCCGGGCCGCCAGTCGATGCCACCGCCAAACCGCTTTTGATAAACGGTGCCGATCGTGATGCTGACAAGCGCGACACTAGCCGCCAGCCAGGCGATCGGTGTGGCGGCGCCGGTGCTGACGCGATCCTGCACGACCAGGAAAATACCGAGCATGCCGAGGACGAGGCCGCCCCATTGCCGCGGCATCACCGGTTCGCCGAGCAGACGATTGGCGACCGTCGACGTCAGCAGCGGCTGCAATCCGACGATCAAGGCGGAAAGACCGGCCGGCATTCCTTGCTTGATCGCGATATAGACCCCGCCGAGATACCCAACATGCATGAACACGCCGGTGACGCAGCTGTCGAGAATGCCGGTAACGTCGGGCCATTTCGGCCGCGCCAGCAGCAAGATGATGCCGAGGAGCAAAATCGCGCCGACCATGCGCAGCGTCAGGAAGGTCAGCGGTTCCGCGTAGGGCAACCCGAGCTTGGCGCCGATAAAGCCGGAAGCCCACAGCACGACAAAAAGCGCAGGCGCCACGAAGGTGACGGCTTCTTCCAGCGTGCGTGGCATTGATCAAGCTTCCCGGCGGCCGACGCGACCGATGAAAGCACTATCCGCCAGAGGAAGCCTCGTCGAGACCCGCGCGCTACGCAACCGATTTTGATAGGATGAGGTTAGGCTTGCCCGTGAAACGCCGTTCATCATCGGTGAGGGGGAGACATGCGACGCATTCCCTACTTTCGGATTCGCGACGTCGATCCGCAGACCTATATGCGCGTGCTCAAAGTCGCTCGGGCGCGCAAGGAGTCCGTTGCAGATACCGCGCGCGAGCTTTTGTACCGCTATCTCGGAACGGACGCGCCCGATCAGAAAAGGACGGCACGGTACACCCCGGCGCGCAAAGTAAGGATCAAGGCGCGAAAAAAAATTGATTAGTAGAGTGGGCTGAACGAAGCGAAGCCGACGCGAACTATCCCGCGGGCGTGACGTGGGCGTGGCGCTCCGCTCCGTTGCCGACCCTGCGTTTACTGAAAATGTTATCGTGCGATCACACTGACGGGCGAGCAGAGGCTTCCGAGAAATCGCCTGCACGACCAACCATCAAAATAAAAATCCGCGACGGTAAAACGAACGTGCTGAATGCTAGGATACAAGAGCGGTACAGACCGGCAGCGGACCCGGCAATTGGGGGTTCGCCTCGGCCGGCGCGCTGATGTCGGCAGGCACAGCCGATGGCGATCGGGGATCGTTTGGCAGAACGGTTAAATTGACGTGGACTTGATGCTGTACCGTTGGAAATTGAACTGTATAGCGAACCCGATCTGACCCGGTGTAACCCCAGCGCGGAAGATAGATTACTTTGATGCCATCGACTCCTTTCCCCAAACAGTGTGCCAAATTATTTTCAATAGTCGTTCGCAACCACACCCCCCGCGCCGTAAGCATACGATTCCATGCTCCGGTGGCTGATCAACATTGATTTTTGGCGGATCAATCGCCTCGCAATTATTGTTTGCGCGGGCGTATCCTTCCAGAAACACCTCATGAGCGGCCTTGGTGCTTTTCGACAGTTGGGTTTGCGCCAAAATTGAGTCGCAACTCGCAAATACCATCGCGCACGATATGGCGTGGCCGACTAGCAGAGGCTGACGCATCATTATTACACCGGCAAATTGTCGTGCTTGCGCCCCGGCATCTCGACGGTCTTGCCGCGCAGCATCGCCAAGGCGCGGGCGATGCGCGGCCGGGTGGTGCTCGGCATGATCACGTCATCGATATAGCCGCGCTCGGCGGCAATGAAGGGCGAAAGAAATCGCTCCTCGTATTCCTTGGTGCGCGCGGCGATCTTGTCCGGGTCGCCGATATCGGAGCGGAAAATGATCTCCACCGCGCCCTTCGCCCCCATCACCGCGATCTGCGCCGTCGGCCAGGCGTAATTGACGTCGCCGCCGATGTGTTTTGACGCCATCACGTCGTAGGCGCCGCCGAACGCCTTGCGCGTGATCACCGTGACCAGCGGCACCGTCGCCTGCGAATAGGCGAACAGCAGTTTGGCGCCGTGCTTGATCAGGCCGCCGTATTCCTGCGCGGTGCCGGGCAGAAATCCCGGCACATCGACGAAGGTCACGATCGGAATGTTGAAGGCGTCGCAGAAGCGCACGAAGCGCGCCGCCTTGCGGCTGGCGTCGCTGTCCAGCACGCCGGCCAAAACCATCGGCTGGTTGGCGACGAAGCCTACGGTGCGGCCGGCAATGCGGCCGAAGCCGATGACGATGTTGCGGGCGAAGGTTTCCGAGAGCTCGAAAAAATCGCCCTCGTCGACGACTTTGAGGATCAGTTCCTTGATGTCGTAAGGCTTGTTCGGATTGTCGGGCACCAGCGAATCGAGCGAAGGCTCGATGCGGTCGGTCGCGTCGAACGACGGCCATTCGGGAGCGCCGGCGGAAAAATTCGGCGGCAGAAAATCGACCAGCCGCCGCATCTGCAACAAGCATTCGACGTCGTTGTCGTAAGCGCCATCGGCGATCGACGATTTGGTGGCGTGCACCGAGGCGCCGCCGAGCTCTTCCGCGGTGACGATCTCGTTGGTCACGGTCTTCACTACGTCCGGGCCGGTGACGAACATGTAGCTCGTGTCGCGCACCATGAAAATGAAATCGGTCATGGCCGGCGAATAAACGTCGCCGCCGGCGCACGGGCCCATGATCACCGAAATCTGCGGGATGACGCCCGAGGCGATGACATTTCTCTTGAATACCTCGCCGTAACCGCCGAGCGCGGCAACGCCCTCCTGGATGCGGGCGCCGCCAGCGTCGAACAGGCCGATGATCGGGGCGCGCGCGCGCATCGCCATGTCCTGGATCTTGATGATCTTCTGGGCGTGCGTCTCCGACAGCGAGCCGCCGAACACGGTAAAGTCCTTGGCGAAGACAAAAACGCTGCGGCCGTTCACCGTGCCCCAGCCGGTGACGACACCGTCGCCGGCGATTTTCGAGTTTTCCATGCCGAAGTCGCTGGAGCGGTGCTCGACGAACATGTCGAGCTCCTCGAAGGATTGCTTGTCCATCAGGAGTTCGACGCGCTCGCGGGCGGTGAGCTTGCCGCGCTTGTGCTGCGCCTCGACGCGCCGGGTGCCGCCACCGGCGCGCGCGCTGTCGCGGCGCGCCTCGAGCTTGTCGACGATATCTTTCATCCCTCTTGCCCCGCCCTTTAATGCCTTACGGACCGCGCGATTCAGCCAGAGTCACAATAGCACGCCGCAAATCAAGGCTTGCGATGGATCGAATGATGGTTGGTCCCCGGAGGGTACTTTGCCACACGGGCCCCTTCGCGCCCGTTCCCCCTTCTCGGAGCGTTGCCGGGCCTTGAGTCTCGTCGCGGGTCGTGCATCAACGTGCCGGTGGACGCCCAGAAAAGCCAAGCAGTGACGGGAACCAGTCTGGTCGGCGTGCTGGAACGCCGGCCGCTGACGGCATTTGGCGGTTTCCTCGCGCTCCATGCGCTCGTCTGGACAGCGCTGCCGTCGCTGCTTTACAAAAATCTGCCGCTCGATGTGATCGAGGCGATGACCTATGGCCGCGAATGGCAGGCCGGTTATGACAAGCTGCCACCGCTGCCCTGGTTTCTTGCCGAGATCGCTTATCGCATTTTCGGCACCGACGACGCGCTCTACGCGCTCTCGCAAGGCGCCGTGGTCGTCGCGTTTGCGCTGGTGTGGCTGACGGCGCGCCCGCTGATCGGCACGGCCGGCGCCTTCGCCGCCGTCCTCGTCATCGACGGCATGAATTATTTCAACACCAGCGCCACCAAATTCAATCACAACGTCGCCGAGTTGCCGTTGTGGGCGCTGGCCGGCTTCGCCTTTTTCGCCGCGCTCCGCGGCGGCCGATTGCGGTTTTGGATTTTGCTCGGATTGGCGCTGGGGCTCGCCTGGTGGGCGAAATATTTCATGGTGGTGCTGGCGGCGCCGCTCGCGCTGTTTCTGCTGTTTGATCCGAATGCGCGGCGCCGATTGGCCGGTCCCGGCCCGTGGATTGCCGCCGCCGTCACCGTCATTGTGGCGGCGCCGAATCTCCTCTGGATCTTTCAGCACAGCGACGAAGCGTTCGGATATGTCGAGACGCGCGCCCGCGTCGCGGCAAGTGTGCTCGATCGCCTCCTCAATCCCCTGGAGTTTCTCGGGGCTCAGGCGGTCTACGTCATCCCGGCGCTACTGATTGCGCTGCCGCTATTCCTGCCCCGCGTAAATCTTGCGCTTCGCGCAGGAATTGCCGCGTTCGATCGCCGCGTTATTTGGCTCCTCGCCTTCGGTCCGGCCTTGGCGCTTTTTGTCTTCTCCGCGGTCAGCGGACGCGCCACGCAGGCGATGTGGGGGTTTCCGCTCTGGGTGTTCCTCGGCCTGCAAATTTGCCAGGTCGTGCCGGGGCCCGTCCTGCGCGCCCGCTTTGCGGCGCTTAGCGCCGTTTGGGCCGTCGTGTCCCTGATTTACGTCGGCGCGTTTACCGCTGACTATACAATACTGCCAAATATCGATCACCGTTACCGCGCCGCATTCTTTCCGGGCGACGCGCTGTCCGCCGCAATTACCGAACGCTTCCGTGCGGCAACCGGCCGCGAGCCCGTTTACGTCATTGCTTCGATGTGGGACGGCGGCAATGTCGCGCATTACTCAAAAGACCAGCCGCAACCACGGGTGTTGATCGACGGCTCACCGCGCCGCGCTCCCTGGATCGATCTTGCGGACCTTCAGGCGAAGGGAGCGGTCCTGGTGTGGACCGATGGCGATCCGCACGTCATGCCGGAAGCCTTTGCCGCGGTGGCGCCTGGAGTTAAGCCCGGAGCGCCATTCGAACTGCCGTATCACCGCGGCGAGGGAACCGTGCGTGTCGGTTGGGCGGTATTGCCTCCGCACGCGCCTTAAACTTTCCGCGGACCTGGCAGGGTGCTAGTTTCCGCGGGGTGAGACCATTTTCGAGCAAGCCTCCGGCTGATTTGCGCGACCGCGAGTTCGCCAAGATTTTGCTGATTAAATTGTCAGCCGTCGGCGACGTCGTCCACACCATACCGGTCCTCAACAAACTGCGGCGCCGCTATCCGGACGCGCAATTGGACTGGCTGGCAACGCCGGCAATCGGCGAACTTCTCCGGCCTCACCCGGCCATCAGCAACGTCGTCGAGTTCGCGCGCGACGATTGGACGGCGCCGTGGCGGCCAATTCGCCTGGCCGCAAAGCTGCGCCGCACCCGCTACGACCTCGTTGTCGACATGCACGGGCAATTCCGCACCGCGATCTTCACGCTCGCGACCGGCGCGCCGGTGAGGATCGGCTTTGACCGGCCGCGCGCGAGTGTGTGGGACGCCTCGCCGCGAAAATTTCCCGAGGAAACCCGCAAACACGCCTGGCAGGGAGCACGCGAGGGCAGTTGGCTCGCCTACACGCATCACATCCCGGTGCCTACGCTCGATATCCACGCGGTCGACCGCTACCTGAATGTTGGGCCGTTGCTGGGGTTGGACGCTGGGCCCGCAGACTTTTCATTTCCGATTTCCGCCGAAGCGAACCATCGGATCGACGCGCTGCTCGATTATTACGACGCCGCCGGCAAGAAGCTCGTGGTGCTGGCGCCCGGCACCATCTGGGAGACCAAACAATGGCGCCGCGCCGGATTTGCCGAGGTCGCACGGCACTTTTTGCAGAAGGACTTTGCGGTGGTCCTCGCCGGCGCGGCGCGCGAGCGCGCGGCTTGCGCCGAGGTTGCGAAACTCGAACCCGGCGTCATCAATCTTGCGGGTGAAACGACACTGAGCGAGCTCGCGGCGCTGATCCGCCGTGCGGCCATCTGCGTGGCCAACGATTCCGGCCCGATGCATCTTGCCGTCGCGCTCGATCGTCCGGTTGTGAGCGTGTTTGGGCCGACCGATCCGATCTGGGCCGGCCCCTATCGCCGCACGAATGCGATCTTGCAGGCAAACCTTGCGTGCTCGCCATGCTACTTGCGGCAGCTCAGCCGCTGCGGCCATGAGCATGCCTGCATGCAACAGATTCCCGCAAGCGCGGTGATTGATCGGGTCGAAGCCATCATGCGAGAGAAGCCGGAAAATATCCGGGCGGCGCAGGCGCGACTAAAATCAGCCGGCGTCGCGCCTTAGCGGAGCGCTCGGCGGCGGCTGCCAATTCTGCAGGGCTTCATAACGCTTGGCGTAGCAGTAGAACGTGACTTCGAAATACGCGAAAGCGATGACGAACCCGGCCCAGCCATCGATAAAGCCGAGCTTGAAGAGATAATGCTTCCAAAACGCCCAGAACGCGTGTCCGAACGCGCCGGCCATTGAGACGCGTTGGTGCGCGAGCTTAGGCACGCCGAGCGACGAATACCGGTTCATCTTGCGAACGACTTCCTCGAGATCGCGGAATGGAAGCTGCCAGATGGCGTTGCGCAGCGTGCCGACCGTCGCGTCACCGAGAATTTCGTAGCCCTCGTGCACTGGTTCGAGCGTGTAGCGAACGCTGCCTTTACGGAAAAGCTGCGGCTGGCGGAAATTTGGATACCAACCGGAGCCGCGAATGCGCCGGCCCATAAAGTAATTTCGCCGCGGCACCCGATAGACGTCATGCGGCGGTGTTCCGCCGAGCAGGCTTACGATCTCGTCGCGCACCGCGGCGGTGCAGCGTTCGTCGGCGTCGAGACTGAAGATCCACTCGCAGCGGCACGCCTCGACGGCCCGGTTGCGAAGGTCGCCGAAGCCCGCGAACGGCACCTGGACAACACGCGCGCCAAGCGCCGC
>DATNNI010000338.1:0-5564 GCA_035601915.1 Xanthobacteraceae bacterium | reverse complement strand
GCGTTACGCGACAAGGCCGCCTGTCTGACGCCGGCGCGGCAGCGGCGGAAACGCCTGAGTGACCGGACGTACCGCCGGGAGCGGCGCTAGCGAAGGAGCCGACAGCGGCAGAGCGGGAACAGCGCTTTCTCGGAACGGTACCATGCGCGGCGGCGAGAACTCCGGCGGCGGCTCGCCATAGGATGGCGGCGGGCCGTAAGGCGGAGGCGGCATTTCCATCGGGCCGTACGCTTCTGAAGCGGCCACAATGCGATTGACGGCGCGAATAGCGCCGCTGCGACCGTCGACCACGACGCGCATGAGGGTGCCGCGAAAGTCGACAGCGCGCACGACGTAAGCCGCACCTTCTCGGAGCGGCGGCGCGAGCGGATCGAATCCTGCCGAGCGAACAATCCGGCTGATTTCATAAGGCGGCACAAAACCCGGCAGCGGCGGGAGGGTTTGCGGCGCTTGCGCGGCGACTTGCGGCACCGCCGAGAGGGTGAAAACCACACTCAGCGCGACAGCCGCCATTACTCCGAACTTCACGACGCCCTCCCCACCACGCCCCTATCTCCGTATCGCCCAAGATCGAATGCAATTGGGGCAGCGCTTGGGCGCGCGGAAAAATTTCCGTTCATAGGCCGGCCGGCCCCAAGCGAAGCCGCTCAACGGCGCCACGCCATGCGCCCGCTAAACGAGTCTTGGGATGGCGAAAATGTCGTGGTGCGCGCACTCCCGCCAAAGGGCGCTTCCAGCGCGAACTCGCTGGCCGTGATGACTTTCGAATACAGCGGCAGGATATCGAGCATGGCGTTATAGTTTCCGTCGGTGAAGCCGCTGGTTGCGTCTTTGATGAGGATGGCGTTGTAGCCCATATTGGCGGCGCGTTTGATGGTGGTCGCCACCACGTGCTCAATGCATTGGCCGCTGACAAATAGATGGCCGATGTTGTTGGCGTGGAGAATTCTTTCGAGATCGGTGCCCTCAAAGCTGTCGGAGCCATAATTGACGACAATCGGCTCGGTGGTCTGCGGCTTCAGGGCATCGATGACATTGACTTCCCAGGTGCCGACGATTCCTTTGTTCTCGTCCTTGGCGCCCTGCAGGAGCGGATAATACTGATTCTCCGGCAGCTCGGGAAAGCCGGGGCGCCAACCGATATTGACGAAGATCGTCAGCAGGCCGCGGTCACGGGCGGTTGCCAACACCCTTTGTGCGTTGGCGATCGCGCCGCTCTTTTCAATCTGCCGGCACAGATTCTTTCCCCACACGCCTTTCGGATCGCAAACGCTGTTCTGCCAATGCAGCATCAGCAATGCGGCCTCCGCGGATACGCGCTTGCTCATAATCTCACCCTCCGGAAGAACGACTGTTACAATCGTATCGGTTTTGTGGGAGTGTAATTCATTAGAGCTCGGTTTCCGCGCTTCGACGCGCGGCGGCGCGCGCATCTTAATCTGGATCGCTTGCGGCAGCCGAAACGTAAGCGCAGAATCCAACTCGGTGTTGCCAGGTCCAAGCTTGCGCTCTTGTGCTTGGGCTCGGAATTTGCGATGTTGATATAGGACAGTATTGCTGTCCCAATTTGTGGCCGACGGCGCGCGACCCGGCAAGGGGGCCGGGACAGGCGTTCCGGCCAACCGCCGTGGCGAGGGCGCGTCGGACGGCGGCAGACAAGCAGCCTGGGCCGCGTGGCGGTACAAAGGTTGCCTTCAGAATGCAGTAACTCGCCCTCGGCGCCGGAAGACGCGATCCTGCGCAGGGCGCATTATGCCGGAACTCTGACCTGGAACGGTCGGGGTACTGGTGGGGAGTGCGAGACGACCATGGGCCCCGCGAGTTTTGGCCTGTTCGATCCGGCGCTGGAGAAAGATTCCTGCGGGGTCGGCTTCATTGCCGATATCAAAGGCCGGGCCTCGCACAGGATCGTCGAGGATGCCCTCACTATTCTGGTCAACCTCGAGCACCGCGGCGCGGTCGGCGCCGATCCTCGCGCTGGCGATGGCGCCGGCATTCTGGTGCAAAAACCGCACAAATTTTTTGCCAAGAAAGCCGCCGAACTGGGCTTCGATCTGCCGCAGCCCGGCCATTACGCGGTAGGTGTGCTGTTCCTCCCGCATGACGCCGAGCGGCGGCGGGAAATAATGGAGACATACGCCGAGGTCGCCGAGCAGGAAGGCATGACGCTGCTCGGCTGGCGCGACGTGCCGACCGACAACTCCACTCTCGGCGAATCGGTCAAGCCGACCGAGCCGGTCCACAAGCAAGTCTTTCTCGCCCGCGGCTCCAGGATACGGTCGGAGACCGAGTTCGAGCGGCGGCTTTACATCCTGCGCAAGACAATCTCGCAGACGCTTTATGCCCGCCGTGAGCGGCAGACTTCGCATTATTATCCGGTTTCGATCTCGTGCCGCACGGTGATCTACAAGGGCATGTTCCTCGCCGACCAGCTCGGCACTTATTACCCGGATCTGCACGATCCCGACTTCGAGAGTGCGCTCGCCGTGGTGCATCAGCGCTTCTCGACGAACACGTTCCCGACCTGGTCGCTGGCGCACCCGTACCGCATGATTGCGCATAACGGTGAGATCAACACGCTACGCGGCAACAACAACTGGATGGCGGCGCGGCAGGCTTCGGTGTCTTCGCCGCACTTCGGCGATGACATCAAGAAACTGTGGCCGATCTCCTACGAAGGACAGTCCGACACCGCGTGTTTCGATAACGCGCTCGAATTCCTCACCATGGGCGGCTATTCGCTCGCGCATGCGATGATGATGATGATTCCCGAGGCGTGGGCGGGCAATCCGCTCATGGATGAGGAACGCCGCAACTTCTACGAATACAATGCCGCGCTCATGGAGCCGTGGGACGGCCCGGCCGCCATCGCGTTCACCAACGGCCGTCAAGTCGGCGCGACGCTCGACCGCAACGGCCTGCGCCCCGCGCGTTACATCGTCACCAAAGACGACCGGGTCATCATGGCGTCTGAAGTTGGCGTGCTGCCGATACCGGAGGAAGAGATCGTCGCCAAATGGCGGCTGCAGCCAGGCAAGATGCTTCTCGTCGATCTCGAGGAAGGCCGCCTCATTCCCGACGACGAGATCAAGGCGTCGCTGGCCAGAAGCCACCCCTACGGCGAATGGCTCGAACGCACGCAGATTGTGCTTGAGGATCTGCCGACGTCCGCGGAAGCCGCGCCGATCTCAAATCTCGCGTTGCTCAACCGGCAACTGGCTTTCGGCTATACCCAGGAAGATCTGAAGCTTCTGATGACGCCGATGGCGACGGCCGGCGAAGAGCCGGTCGGGTCGATGGGCAACGATACGCCGATCTCGGCGTTATCCGAGCGACCGAAACTCCTTTTCACTTATTTCAAGCAGAACTTCGCGCAGGTCACCAACCCGCCGATCGATCCGATCCGCGAAGAACTGGTGATGAGTCTGGTTTCCATCATCGGACCGCGGCCGAACTTGTTCGATCTGGAAGGCGCGTCGAAGACCAAGCGCCTTGAAGTCCATCAACCGATCCTCACCAACGCGAATTTGGAGAAGATCAGGGCGATTTCGGAAGTCGCCGAGTCGCATTTCAAATCACTGACGCTTGACACAACCTGGCCGGCCGAAGACGGCGCCGCCGGCATGGAAGCCGCGTTGGCGACTTTGTGTGCGCAATCCGACGAAGCGGTGCGCGACGGCATCAATATCGTCATTCTCTCCGACCGCCGCGCCGGCGCAGACCGCATTCCCATTCCATCGCTGCTCGCCTGTGCGGCGGTGCATCACCACCTGATCCGCGAAGGCTTGCGCACCTCGGTCGGGCTTGTCGTCGAGTCCGGCGAGCCGCGCGAAGTGCACCATTTCGCCTGCCTCGCCGGCTACGGCGCCGAGGCGATCAACCCATATCTTGCTTTCGAGACGATTGTTGCGATGAAGCACGAGCTGCCGCAAAAGCTCGACGACAAGGAAATCATCAAGCGTTACATCAAGTCGATCGATAAGGGCCTGCTCAAGGTGATGTCCAAGATGGGCATCTCCACCTACCAGTCCTATTGCGGCGCGCAGATTTTCGACGCGGTCGGCCTGAAGTCCGAATTCGTCGCCGAATATTTCACCGGAACGGCTACCCGGATTGAGGGCGTCGGCCTCGACCAAATCGCCGAAGAAACGGTGCGTAGGCATCGCGACGCTTTTTCCGACGCTCCGGTCTACCGCGGCATGCTCGACGTCGGCGGCGAATACGCGTTTCGCGTTCGCGGCGAGGAGCATGTTTGGAACGCAATGACGGTGGGTACGCTGCAACATGCTGTGCGCGGCAACTCGTATGAAAAATACCGGCAATATGCCGCCATCATCAACGAGCAGTCGGAACATCTCTACACCATGCGCGGCTTGTTCCGCGTCAAGTCCCCGGAAGAGGATGGCCGCGCCGTAGTGCCGATCGAGGAGGTCGAGCCGGCAAGGGAGCTCGTGAAACGCTTCTCCACCGGCGCCATGTCGTATGGCTCGATCTCGCGCGAGGCGCACACCACGCTGGCGATTGCCATGAACCGGATCGGCGGCAAGTCGAATACCGGTGAAGGCGGCGAAGAATCCGACCGCTTCAAGCCGTTGCCAAACGGCGATTCGATGCGCTCGGCGATCAAGCAAGTCGCCTCCGGCCGCTTCGGCGTCACCGCCGAGTATCTGGTCAACGCCGATATGATGCAGATCAAGATCGCGCAGGGCGCCAAGCCCGGCGAAGGCGGCCAATTGCCCGGGCACAAGGTGGACAAGACCATCGCCGCGGTGCGGCACTCGACCCCGGGCGTCGGCTTGATCTCGCCGCCGCCGCATCATGACATTTATTCGATCGAGGATTTGGCGCAGCTGATCT
This sequence comes from Xanthobacteraceae bacterium, assembly GCA_035601915.1. Taxonomy (GTDB): domain Bacteria; phylum Pseudomonadota; class Alphaproteobacteria; order Rhizobiales; family Xanthobacteraceae; genus BOG-931. The sequence continues at coordinate 707 of DATNNI010000338.1, read as the reverse complement.
TCGACCTGAAAAACGTCAATCCGGACGGCGACGTTTCCGTCAAACTTGTTTCCGAAGTCGGCGTCGGCACCGTCGCCGCGGGCGTCTCCAAGGCGCGGTCGGATCACGTCACCATTGCCGGATACGAAGGCGGCACCGGCGCCTCGCCGCTGACCTCGATCAAGCATGCCGGTTCGCCGTGGGAGATCGGTCTCGCCGAGACCCATCAGACGTTGGTCGCTAACCGCTTGCGCGGACGGATCGCCGTGCAAGTTGACGGCGGCCTTCGGACCGGCCGCGACGTCATCATTGGCGCGCTGCTTGGCGCCGACGAATTCGGATTCGCCACCGCACCGCTGATCGCCGCTGGCTGTATCATGATGCGCAAGTGCCATCTCAACACTTGTCCGGTCGGAGTGGCAACCCAGGATCCGGTGCTGCGCAAACGCTTCCGCGGCCAACCCGAGCACGTCATCAACTTCTTTTTCTTTGTCGCCGAGGAAGTGCGCGAGCTGATGGCGGCGATGGGTTATCGCACCTTCAACGAGATGATCGGCCAGACGCAAATGCTCGACGCCCGTCAGCTTGTCGATCACTGGAAGGCGCAGGGCCTTGATTTCTCGCGGTTGTTCACCAAGCCGCCGGCGCCCGCGGGCGTCGCCATCTACAATCGCGAAAGACAGGACCACAAGCTTGCCGGTGTCATTGACCGCAAGCTCATTGAGGAG
>DATNNI010000337.1:0-12292 GCA_035601915.1 Xanthobacteraceae bacterium | reverse complement strand
CCTCGACGAAATCGGGATCGCCATAAAACTCCTCGCGGTCGGCATAGGCAAGCTTGGCGCACTCGACCTGTAAATGGATGAAGTCCGCGCCCGCCGAGTCCATTTCCTCCAGATCGAAGCCTTTGAGCAGCGCGAGTTGTTGCAGCATCACCGGCCCCTGGCCCCATGGTCCGGTCTTGCACACGGTGTAACGGTCGTAGTCATAGGTGAGCGGCGGTTCGATGCGTGGCGTCCAGCGCGCCATGTCCTCGCCAGTCAGCACGCCGCGGTGTGCGCGTCCGCTAGAGTCGAAAATCTCCTGGGTGCGGCAGAAACGATCGATCGCTGCGGCGACGAAACCCTGCGACCACGATTTCCGCGCCGCCTCGATCTGTGTGACGCGATCTCCTCCGGCGCGCTCGGCCTCGGTGAGGATGCGCAGATAAGTCGCCGCGAGCGCCTGATTGGCAAACAGCGTTCCGGTTGCCGGGATGCAATCATTCGGCAGATACACCGATACCGAACTTGGCCAATGCTCGCGAAACAACTGCGCGACAGAGGCAATGGTGGCGTGGGCGCGCTCCACCAGGGGATGCCCGTTCTGCGCATAGCCGATCGCCGGCCCCAGCACCTCGCGCAGCGAGACCGTGCCGTAGTCGCGCAACAAAAGCATCCAGGTCTCGAACGTGCCGGGCACGCAGGCGGCAAGAAGCCCGGTGCCGGGCACAAGATCGAGGCCCTGACTGCGATAGTGGGAAATCGTCGCGCCGGCCGGCGCCGGGCCCTGGCCGCAGATGACTTCCGGATTGCCGCGGCGGGTGTCGTAAACGATGACCGGAACGTCGCCGCCCGGGCCATTCAAATGCGGCTCGACCACTTGCAAGGTGAAAGCAGTCGCGACCGCGGCGTCAAACGCGTTGCCGCCTTTTTCCAGCATCGCCATGCCGACGGCCGTGGCGATCCAATGCGTCGACGTGACGACGCCGAACGTGCCTTCGATTTCGGGCCGCGTGGTGAACGCGTTTGGGTTGATGACGCTCATGGCAAAACACTAGCGCGAATTGAGCGATGGCGAAATATGCTTGCTGCCGGCGCCAGCAGTGTTCGGGACTGAGCATCTTTGCGATGCGCGGTGTCGTTCGCTGGCGGCTGTTTGCAGACGAGCGGGCCGGCGCACGATACGGCGCCGGCTAAAGCTTGATGACTTGATCGACGTAAAGTTTCCAGGCGCTTTTTTGTTTCGGTTTGGCGCGCAGCCACTTGGCGGTGTCGGGCCGCCCCTTGAAGGTTGTGGGCAAGAGCATTCCGCGTAGAAAGTGGACAGGCGTCTCGCCAACAGGAGTGGAGATGACCGCTTCTGTTCCGGTTTCCCACCAAGGATCGCCCGGGTAGGCGCCGCCGCCATTTTCCGAGGTTTGCCGAATGATGAATTCGCCGGACAGCAGCGCGCGGATCCCGGGCCCCGGATGGGTGTGGCAATCGGCGGGATCAGGCGGGTTGTGCACGATGCTGTCGAGACGGAACAGCCATTCATTGCCGTTCTGAATGTCGAGCATCCAGCATTCGCGCGTCATGCGCAGCACGGATTCGATATTGCCGGGCGCTTTGCCTGCGGATGGGCCGAGTTCCCACCGGAATATGCGCGCCCCGCCGCCAGCGCCGGTTACCGTAGCTGAGCCATGACGGTACACGGCTTCGTCTTCGGAGACGGTCTGTCCGTCGATTTCCGCCTTGCCCTGGTGAACATAAAAGAGCCGATGAATGCCATCATCGGGAAAGGTCAGCGAAGCGCCGGCCGCAAGTGTGTCGTTGTAGTAGCTAAGATAATACGCCATTCGCTCTCATCGCCGCTTCAGTTGCGATGAGACCATAGTATGTGCGGAATAATTTGACCGCAAAATCGCCCGTCGCCGCGTGCGCTTCGTTCAGCTCGAACTCGCCGGCTGCGGCAGGAACTTCAAGGCGACGCCGTTCATGCAATAGCGAAGCCCGGTAGGCTTCGGACCATCGTCGAACACGTGGCCGAGATGTCCGCCGCAGCGCCGGCACGAAACCGCCGTGCGCGCCATGCCGAAGCTGCGGTCCTTGGTCTCATCGACCGCTTTGTCGAGCGGCGCCCAAAAGCTCGGCCAGCCGGTGCCGCTGTCGAATTTGGTCTTGAACGAGAACAGCGGCAAGTCGCAACCGGCGCAGGCAAACGTGCCGGTGCGGTGTTCTTCGAGAAGCGGACTCGTGAACGGCCGTTCCGTGCCTTCATGCCGGAGAACCTGGTAAGCCTCCGGAGACAGAAGCTTTCGCCATTCCTCGTCGGTGTGTGTGACCTCGTAGGTGGTCGCCGCCCGCGCGTCGCCGGCCCGTGTCAGCCGTCCGGCAGCAAGGACGGCAAGCGCCGTACCAGCCAAGAACACATGTCTGCGAGTAAGCATGTCGCGTCCTCCTAGGCGTTAGAGAGGCGGCTATAGACGAGAACCGGCTTTGGGTCACGCTTAAGCCTGGTAACGCCGACGGCAACATTTGGTGAAGACCGCGGCGGCGCTGACGAACCGGCGAGCGTCTCCGGCATCCCGCCGTTCAAATCTTGCGGCTGTCATACGCCCAGTGCAGCAGCGCCTGCCGCTGCCTGGGCCGGCAAGTCACGTCGCCCGGCTCGCAATTTCGCTGAATTTGCCGCACGTGCCGGCGGATCGCCTTCCAGCGCCTGATCTGCCGCGCGTCCTCGTCGGGAGAACGCCGGCCGAGATAGTAACGGCAATACCATTGGAACCAGCCGCGAGGATCGTCGCGATGGATCCAACCCTTCTTGCGCCACACCGACAACGGTTGGCTCGCGTCGACGCCAAAGTAGTTGAGGCTGCAATCGCGGCCGTCTTTCGCCAGCTTGGCGCGCGAAAACCAGCCCCGCGGGAACTCAGCTTTGCAGTCCGTCAGGTATTTGCCGCCGAACACGCCAAGACGAAGCATTTCGGCGGGCGTCAGTTGCGGCCGAAATCCGGAATCGAAGGTGCGGCCAGTCGGCGCGGTCAGCGCGTAACGATAGCCGCGTTGCATCTTGTCGTTGACGACAATTGTTCTTTTGCGCACCGCACGACGTCCGGCTTGCCGCATCCAATGACTAAATTGGTCTCGACCAAGTTGGTTTCATAATGCGCGCGCGGCGATAAAGCGAATAGCCGGCGCGGAGGACGCGGCTTAAGTCCTCCCGCACAAAAAACCGGGCCCTTGCGGGCCCGGTTTGGGGATCGCCAGCGTGGGGGCGCCAGCGATCATCTTCCCAGGGAGGAGCTGCCGGCGGGCATGCACCACTTGCTGCCAACCGAAATTGCAGTCCGGCATCACTATGCAAAGCTCGGTCGCGAGGCACAACGCAATCACCGGCATGCCAGCCATGCGCTGACGCTGAATTCTCAAGCGTAACTTTTCTGCGAAACTTTACTGCGCAGCGCATTCATGGAGGATGATCTTTCCCGAAAACCCGTGCCGACTTTTCGGGATGCTCTAGTGTCCTGATTCCGAAGTTCGCATGATCAAGCGGCAATCCCTTGTGCGAACTTCGGAATCAAAAGGGACACTAGCAAAACTATTGATCTAGTGTGGCTTTGGTTCAGAAGTCCGCATGGTAGGGTGCCGGCAAAAATGATGCGGACTTCTGAACCGCCACACTAGTACTTCCAGCGTTGCGCGTTGGCGACAAGGAAATCGCGGAACGCCTGCACGCGCGCGACGGTTTTGAGCTCTTCAGGATATACGAAATAAGCATCAAGCGCGATCGGATCGGCATCGCCAAAAAGCTGCACCAGGCCGCCGTCGCCTTCGACCAGATAGTCGGGCAGCATCGCAATGCCAATGCCGCGCTGACAAGCGCGCAAAATGCCGAGAATATTGTTGATCACGAGGTGAGGCGTACGCGGTCCCTTGCCGTCACGCGCGACTTCCGTCAGCAACAGCGAGCGCTGCAAATAACTCGGCACGTTGCCGCCAAGCATCAGCACCCGATGATTATCGAGATCCTCGAAGGTGCGCGGCGTGCCAAAGCGCTTGAGATATTCCGGCGACGCGTAGACGTGGAAGTGTACGGAAAAAAGCTTGCGCTGAATGAGATCCGGTTGGGTCGGCTGGCGCAGCCGGATGGCGACATCGGCCTCGCGCATGGCGAGGTCGAGCTCCTCTTCGGTGGTGAGCAGCGTGATGTGCACTTCCGGGTAAAGATCGATGAATTCGTTCAGCCGCGGGGTAAGCCAATGCACGCCGATCCCGGGTGTCGTCGTCACCCTCAAGTCGCCGTTCGGCCTTTCGCGGCTGTCGGTGAGCTTCGCGCGCGCCGCCTCCAATTTCATGAAGACTTCGTGCGCGGTGCGAAACAGCAGGTCGCCTTGTTCGGTGAGGATCAAGCCGCGCGCGTGCCGATGGAACAGCGACACCGCAAGCTCCTGCTCAAGCGCGCTCACTTGCCGCGACACTGCCGATTGCGACAGCCCGAGCTGCTCGCCGGCATGAGTGAAGCTGCCGGCTTCGGCGGCGGCGTGAAAGACTTTGAGTTTATCCCAATCCATTTTGCCAGACGACGTAAAGCTCATTCGGCGGCCATGCGCGGCTCGGCTTCGCCGTGCGCGGCAAGATATTTCTCCGCCTCCAGCGCGGCCATGCAGCCCAGGCCGGCGGCGGTCACTGCCTGACGGTAAACGTCGTCCGCCACGTCGCCGGCGGCAAACAAGCCGGGTACCGAAGTCGCGGTCGAATGCGGCGCGGTCTTGATATAGCCGGATGCCTTCATTTCAACTTGGCCGGTTACGAGACCGGTTGCCGGCGAGTGTCCGATGGCGATGAAAATTCCGTCGATCGGGCGCTTCTCGATCTCGTTCGTTTTCACGTTGCGCAGCACCGCCGCTTTGACCTTGAGCGGCGCGTCATCGCCGACGACGTCCTCAAGCACGGTATGCCAGAGCACCGAGATTTTCGGGTTTTGGTAGAGCCGCTCTTGCAAGATGCGTTCGGCGCGAAAGGTGTCGCGCCGGTGCACGACAGTGACGGTCTTGGCGAAATTGGTCAGGAACAAAGCTTCCTCGACCGCGGTATTGCCGCCGCCGATCACCAGAACATGCTTGTCGCGGTAGAAGAATCCATCGCAGGTGGCGCAGGCTGAAACGCCGTAGCCGCGGAATTTCTGTTCCGACGGCAGATCGAGCCAGCGCGCCTGGGCGCCGGTCGCCAGCACCAATGTGTCGGCCAGATAGACGTCGCCCGAATCGCAGGTGATGCGGAAAGGCCGCCGTCCAAGCTCGACCTTGTTGACGTAATCGGCGACCATTTTGGTGCCGACGTGTTCGGCCTGCTGCTGCATTTGCTCCATCAGCCAAGGGCCTTGAATGACATCGGCAAAGCCCGGGTAGTTCTCGACGTCGGTCGTGGTGGTCAGCTGTCCGCCGGTCTCAAGCCCCTGGATCAAGATCGGATCGAGCATGGCGCGAGCGGCATAAATGGCAGCCGTGTAACCGGCTGGCCCGGAGCCGATGATGACGATCTTGGCGTGGGTCGGTGTGCTCACGTCTTCCAATCCCGTCAGTCAGGGCGTGATCCGGAGGGCGGACCCGCGCTTTGCCGTCCGCCCACGGGAATTTAGGAACTTTGACGAGCTATGCAAGAGACGCAACCCAATACATCCAAAAAGCTGTGCATGTCGAAAAGCGCTTTGCAATCATAACGATAGAAAAAGCCCGCCGCGCGTTCAAATGCGCGGCGGGCTCGCCTTTAGGCCTCGGCTAATGGCTCAGCCGAGAGATTGTTTGACCCGGTCGGGGGTCATCGGCAAGTGCCGCATGCGCTTGCCGGTGAGCTGGGCGACGCCGTTGGCGATAGCTGGTGCAACCGCCGGGACGCCCGCTTCACCGATGCCGGTCGGCTGATCAGCGGTGGAGATCACTGCGACCTCCATCGGCGGCATGTCCGACATCCGCAGCACCGGATAACCGTCGAAATTGGTCGCCTGCATAACACCATTCTTGATCGGAAGCTGCTCGACCAGCGCGGCGCCGAGCCCGAACGTCATCGCGCTGGTGATCTGTGCGCTGATGTTCTTGGGCTGAACCGCAAGGCCGGCGTCGACCGCCGCCCAAAGGTGATGCACCTTGATTTGACCGGTCTTGGTATCAACCGAGACTTCGGCAGCGACAGCGGTGTGGCTGTGCAAGGCATCCGAATAGGCGATGCCAACGGCGCGGCCGTTGTCGCGCTTGCTCTTGTAGTTCGACATGTCGGCTACGTGCTGCACTACTTTGACCGCGCGCGGATCGCCCTTGAGCATCTCCACGCGATAGGCGACCGGGTCGATTTTCTTCAGCGCGGCGAGTTCGTCCACCATCGTCTCGATGGCAAACTTGGTGTAGCCCGCCGCAATCCCGCGCCAGGCGCCGACATCGATGCCGCGCGCCGAGCGCACCCACTCCACGCGGTGGTTCGCCACGCCGTAACTCATCTCGCCGCCGCCGCCGGATACGACGTCTGCTTTGACCTTGGCAAACACGTCGGGCGGCATGATGCGCGCGAAGTAGGACTCGTTGACGATGCGTTGCCGCCAGCCGACAACGTTGTTGTCGGCGTCGAGACCGACTTCGACACGCTGAGCGGTCAAGGGCCGCAGCTTGTCGTTGCGGATATCGTCCTCGCGGCTCCAGATCATCTTGACCGGCTTGCCCGGCACGTTGAGCGCCAGGATCAGCGCCATCACCAGATCGTCGCCGTCGGAGCGCCGGCCGAAGCCGCCGCCGAGCAGCGCCGTATGGACGTGGACTTTGTCCGGCGTGGTCTTGCCGACGATCATGCCCAGGATTTTCATCGTCGAGGGGGATTGATTGCCGGACCAGATGTCGATCACGCCGTTATCGACCCGCACCGTGCAGTTGAGCGGCTCCATACAAACGTGGGAGACGTGATCGGAGAAATAGTCGGCGGAAAGGACCTTGGCGGCACCTTTGATGGCGCCGTCGGCATCGCCGACTTTCACCATGTCGACGCCCGTCTGGCTCCAATCGGCGGCGATTGCGCGATAGTCTTGCAGCACGCGATCGTCGTCATAAGTCTGCGCCGGCGTGGTTTTTGACCACGTGACCTTAAGCAGGCTCTTGGCCTTCATCGCGGCGTCGATCGTTTCCGCGATCACTGCGACGCCCGACGGAAGTGTCACGATCTTGACCACGCCTTTGACGGCCTTGGCCGCGGCATCGTCGATCTGCTCGGCCTTCTCGTACTGCACCTGCGGGAACAGGACCGAGGCGTAGAGCATGCCGGGTACCTGCGTATCGATGCCGTATTGCGCCGTGCCGTTGACCTTGAGCGGCACGTCGACCCGTCCGACATCACGCCCGATCAGGCGGAATTGCGACGCCGGTTTGAGATCGGCCTTGGCCACTTCCGGCAGCGGGTTCGGCACCGTCGCGGTCTTGGCAATGTCGCCATAGCTGATCTTTCGGTTCGACTTGGCGTGGACCACCATACCTGGCTCGGTGGTGAGTTCTTCTGCCGGCACGTTCCAGGCGGTGGCCGCGTTGGCGATCAGGATCTTTCGCGCCTGTGCGCCGGTCAGCCGCAGTTTCTCGTAATAGCCGGTGACGGAGAAGCTGCCCACCGTGGTGAGCTGCTGGGCCCCGAATATGATCTTAAACAGCGGATTGCCGTAGACCTGGTCGTCATCGGGGGTTTCTGAAACGCGGACTTTGCTCCAGTCGGCGTCGAGATCCTCGGCGATGAGCAATGGCAGCGAGGTGCGCACGCCCTGGCCCATTTCGACCATTGGCGCGACGATGGTGACGATGCCGTCCTCGCCGATCGTGACCCAGGCATTGGGTGCGAACGGCGCCGCCGCGCGGGCGGTTTCGATGGTCTCGATCGAACCGAACGCGACGCCGATCGTAAACGCGCCGGTGGTGGCGAGGAACGAGCGGCGGGAGATCTGATGAGTGGTGTAGGCTTCGTTCAACATGGCTGCCTCCCTCACGCGACGCTCTGAATGGCTTCGATGATTTGCGCGTAAGTACCGCAGCGGCAGATGTTGCCGTCCATATGCTGGACGATCTGCTCGCGGGTCGGCTTCGGGTTCGTCGCCAGCAAATCGGCGGCCTGCATGATTTGCCCGGACTGGCAGTAGCCGCATTGCGGCACCTGATGCGCGACCCAGGCCTTCTGCAATGGATGACTGGAATCCGCCGACAGGCCCTCGATGGTGGTCACCTTCTTGTTGGCGGCTTCCGAGAGCTGCGTCTGGCAAGAGCGAACCGCGTGACCGTCTAGGTGCACGGTGCATGCTCCGCATAATCCGGCGCCGCAGCCGAACTTTGTGCCGGTCAGCTTAAGATGTTCGCGAATGATCCAAAGAAGCGGCGTGTCCCCGTCGGCGTCAACGCTCGCGGGTTTGCCATTTATCGTAAGGGCAACCGTCGTCATGAGACCTCCCCATCGTTCGGGCTCGTGAGATATGGCTTACGTTCTCCGCGCCTCATTGAGGCGGGCGCGGTCCGGGCCGGTCCGCATGTCGGACGTGGCTAAGCGAGTCGTATGCGAATTTTAGAAGGGGTACAAGCTGGGCATTCACGCCCACGGCGGTGGGCGCTGCCCCCGTGGCGGAAGCGTAGGGTTGCAGCCAAGCCTAATTCTAGCAGCCGCATGGATAGGGCCGGTGGCTCCAACAAAACAGCGTTGGCGATTTGAGGCGACAGCGAGCGTTCGGCGCGCCGCGCGCCGATGAAGGCGTTCAGCCGAAAACCGTATGACGAGCTTACAGTCGGAACCTATTTCCACTCGACCTTGACGATCTCGTAGGCCTTGGCGCCGCCGGGTGTCACCACCTCGACCTGTACGCCCTTTTTTTTGCCGACCAGGGCACGAGCGAGCGGGGAGGTGATGGAGATTTTGCCCTTCTTGGCGTCGGCCTCGGGCTCGCCGACAATCTGCCATACCGCCTTTTTGTTGGTGTCCTCATCGATCAGCGTTACGGTCGCGCCGAAGGTAATGGTCTCGCCGGAAAGCTTCGACAGATCAATAATTTCGGCGCGCGCAAGCTTGTCCTCAAGTTCGGCGATGCGGCCTTCGTTGAGAGACTGCGATTCCTTGGCGGCGTGATATTCGGCGTTTTCCGACAGGTCGCCGTGCGTTCGCGCGTCGGTAATCTGCTGGATGATGCGCGGCCGCTCGATCTGCTGGCAATGCTTGAGTTCGGTCTCAAGCGCCGAGTATCCCGCCGCGGTCATCGGAAGCTTATCCATTGGTCTCAAACCTCCTTAACTCATAGAGACAAAATTCAGGTCGCGGACCGAAGCGCCGTCCGGTCTCGCGACCAAAAACCTGTCTCTACACGGGCCGCCGCTCAGGCTACCCCAACCTTTGATCGGGGCCGGCCGCAAAATAATTTTGCAGCGCACACACCTCGAGGTCGCCCCCGAGATAGGCTTTGATGCCCTGCGCTGCGGCGACAGCCCCTGAGAGAGTGGTGTAGTATGGCACTTTATGCAAGAGGGCGGCGCGCCGCAGCGAACGGCTATCGGTGAGCGCGGTGGCCCCTTCCGTGGTGTTGAAGACCAACTGAACTTCGCCGTTTTTTATGGCGTCGACAATATGCGGGCGCCCTTGGGCGACTTTGTTGACCCGCTCCGCGGCAATGCCTTCGCCGGTAAGAAAAGCCTGGGTTCCAGAGGTCGCGAGCACCCGAAAGCCCAAGGCCGCCATGAGCCGGACCGAGTCGAGGATGCGGGGCTTGTCGGCATCCTTGACCGAGACGAAAACCGTCCCGCTTTTCGGCAGCCGCGAGCCACCGCCGAGCTGGCTTTTGACGAACGCGACATTGTAATCGCGGTCGATGCCCATGACCTCGCCGGTCGACTTCATCTCCGGCCCGAGCACGGTGTCGACCGCGGGCCCGAAGCGCGCGAACGGAAACACCGCTTCTTTCACGCCGACATGCTTTGCATGAGCGAATTCGAAGCTTTGCCGCTTTAAGTGAAAGCTCGCGAGAGTCTCACCGGCCATAATGCGCGCGGCGATTTTGGCGACCGGGATGCCGGTCACCTTGGCGACAAATGGCACAGTCCGCGACGCGCGCGGGTTCACTTCCAGCACGTAGATGTCGCCGTCTTTGATGGCGTATTGCACGTTCATGAGGCCGCCGACCTTGAGCGCCAGCGCGAGCGCGCCGGTTTGGCGCTCAAGTTCGGCGATCACCTCGGCGGAGAGGTTGTGCGGCGGCAGCGAGCAGGCGGAATCGCCGGAATGGATTCCGGCCTCTTCGATGTGCTCCATGATTCCGGCGATGTAGAAATCCTTGCCGTCGGCCAGGCAATCGACGTCGACTTCCACGGCGTCGGTTAAATAGCTGTCGATCAACAGCGGACGCTTCTGCGACACCGCCAATTCCGATGGCCGGTCGAGGTCTGCGGCAAGCCGCACCACGTAGCGGTCGAGCTGGCCCGGCTCGCGAACGATTTCCATCGCGCGGCCGCCGAGCACGTAGGAAGGACGGATCACGATCGGGTAGCCGATCTCGTCGGCGATGGCGCGCGCGTCTTCCAGGCTGGTGGCAATGCCGCTTCTCGGCTGACGCAGGCCCAGCCGATCGAGCAACACGCGAAACCGCTCGCGGTCCTCGGCCAGATCGATCGCGTCCGGCGAGGTGCCGAGAATAGGCACGCGCGCCGCGGCGAGTGTCTCGGCAAGCTTGAGCGGCGTCTGGCCGCCGAACTGCACGATGACGCCGTGCAGCGTTCCGGCGTTGCGCTCGGCGTCGATGATCTCAATTACGTCCTCGGCGGTGAGCGGCTCGAAATAAAGCCGATCGGAGGTGTCGTAATCGGTCGACACCGTCTCTGGATTGCAATTGATCATGATGGTTTGATAGCCGGCATCCTTGAGCGCGAACGCGGCGTGGCAGCAGCAATAGTCGAATTCAATGCCTTGGCCGATCCGGTTCGGCCCGCCGCCCAAGATGATGACTTTGCGCTCGTCCGAAGGCGCGGCCTCGTCCGCGCTCCGGCCCGCGAACGGCGTTTCGTAGGTCGAGTACATGTAGGCCGTCGGCGAAGCGAACTCGGCGGCGCAGGTGTCGATGCGTTTGAATGTCGGGCGGACGCCAAGTTGTCTGCGGCGAGTCGACACATCTTCCACGGCAAGGCCGGTGAGCTTGGCAAGGCGCGCGTCGGAAAAGCCCATGCGCTTCAGCCCGCGCAGGGCGCGCGGCGTTTCCGGCAGGCCTTTGGCCCGTACTTCGGCCTCGATCTCGATGACGCCGCGGATTTGCGCCAGAAACCAGGGATCGATCCGGCAAGCGTTGTGGATTTCGGTATCGGAAAGCCCAAGCCGCATCGCCTGCGCAACTTTGAGGAGGCCGTCCGGCGACGGCGTGCCGAGTGCGGCGCGGATCGCGTTCTTATCATCGCCCTGGCCGAGGCCGGCAATCACCACTTCGTCGAGGCCGGTCAGGCCGGTTTCCAGCGAGCGCAGCGCCTTTTGCAGACTTTCCTGAAAGGTACGCCCGATCGCCATCGCCTCGCCGACCGACTTCATCGAAGTCGTCAGTACCGCTTCGGCGCCGGGAAATTTTTCGAACGCAAAGCGTGGGATCTTGGTGACCACGTAGTCGATGGTCGGCTCGAATGACGCCGGCGTGGCGCCGCCGGTGATGTCGTTTTTGATTTCGTCGAGCGTGTAACCGACCGCGAGCTTGGCGGCGACTTTGGCAATCGGAAAGCCGGTCGCTTTGGAAGCGAGCGCGGACGAGCGCGACACGCGCGGATTCATTTCAATGACGACGAGGCGGCCGTCCGCGGGATTAATCGCGAACTGAACGTTGGAGCCGCCGGTCTCCACCCCGATCTCGCGCAACACTGCGATCGAAGCGTCGCGCAGGCGCTGGTATTCCTTGTCGGTCAGCGTCAGCGCCGGCGCCACCGTTATCGAGTCGCCGGTGTGAATGCCCATCGGATCGACGTTCTCGATCGAGCAGACGATGATGCAGTTGTCATTTTTATCGCGCACCACCTCCATCTCGTACTCTTTCCAGCCGAGCACCGATTCCTCGATCAGCACTTCGGCGGTGGGCGACGCGTCGATGCCGCGCTCGACGATCTCGATGAACTCGGCCTTGGTGTAGGCGATGCCGCCGCCGGTGCCGCCCATGGTGAAGGAGGGACGGATGATCGCGGGCAGGCCGATACTGTCGAGCGCCCGCAGCGCGTCGGGCAGGTTCTTGGTCTGGATCGAGCGCGGGGTCTCGAGACCGATCCGGGTCATGGCCTCGCGGAAACGGCCGCGGTCTTCCGCCTTGTCGATGGCGTCG
>DATNNI010000336.1:0-2044 GCA_035601915.1 Xanthobacteraceae bacterium | reverse complement strand
CTACACAAATCGACGACGCCGCCTTTATCGCGACGAGCTTCCCGGGGTTCGCCGATCTACTGCGCTTGCTCGGGGCGGACTTAAGCTGACTTAGTGCTGAGGGTCGAGGTCAGTCCAAAGCCACCCGCTTGCATCCCCTCCGCGTCACGCGCGGCCAAGCACCAGCACCGCATTCAAGCCGCCGAACGCGAAGGAACTCGACATCGCCAGTTCGAGGGGGGCGTTGCGAGCGGTATTTGGGACGTAGTCGAGGTCGCAATCCGGATCGGGCTCCTCGAAATTAGCCGTCGGCGGTATGGTCTGGTGGTGCAGCGCGAGCGCGGTTGCGGCAAATTCGAGCGCGCCGGCAGCCCCCAGGGTGTGGCCGAGCACGGCTTTGCTCGAGGAGACGGCCAGGTGCTCGGCGCTATCGCCAAATGCCTTGTGCAGCGCGGCTGTTTCGCCTTTGTCGTTCAGCGCGGTGCCGGTGCCGTGGGCATTGACGTAGTCGATGTCATCCGGATTGACCTTTGCATCCGTCAAAGCTGCGCTCATCGCACGCGCGGCGCCGTCGGGATCAAGCGCGGTAATGTCGCCGGCGTCCGCGCTCATTCCGAACCCCCTCAGCTCGCCATAGATTGGCGCACCGCGCGCCACGGCGCTCTCACGCGGCTCGAGGACGAAGATCGCCGCACCCTCGCCAAGCACCAGTCCGCTCCGCGTCCGCGAAAACGGCCGGCAGGTGTCTGCGCTCATAACCCGAAGCGCTTCCCAGGCTTTCATCGTGCCTACGGTGATGCCGGCTTCGGTCCCACCGGCGAGCGCCATTTGTACCTGTCCCATCCGCACCATCTGAAACGCCTGCCCGATAGCGTGGGTGCCCGAGGCGCAGGCTGAGGTGATGGTAAAGGTCGGACCCTTCAGGCCGAGATCCATCGAAATAAGACTACTCGGCGCGTTTCCCATCAGGCGCGGGATTGTTAGCGGATGGGCACGTGTCGCATTTTCTCCATAGAGCTTGAAGTAGGAATCGTCGACCGTATTCAGGCCGCCGCCGCTATTCCCGATGATCGTCGCTGCGCTGAGCGCGAGCTCTTCGGTAATATCCAATTGCGCGTCCTTGACGGCCGCGCGTGCCGCAACCACGGCGAATTGCGAGAAGCGATCCATCATTCCCAGCCGTTTGGAGTCGAAGTGCTGAGAGGGATCGAAGTCGCGCACTTCGGCGGCGATCCGTATGTTCAAACGTTCTGTCGGAATGCGGGTGATCGGGCCTATTCCGGAGCGCGCTTCTACCAAGCCGGACCAGAATTCTTCGCGCGTGCTGCCGATCGGCGAAACAACGCCGATGCCGGTCACAACGACCCGGTTCATTGTGCGGCTTTCGATGTCTTCGCCGCGACCAGCTTCTCTACGATTTTCGCAACCTCGCCGACCGTTGAAAACGGCACGTCCTGGCTGCCGCCGCCTTTGTCGGCCGTTGTCAGGCGAGTAGCTTCGTCGGCCTTCAGCGGAATGGTAATGTCGAATTTCTCTTCGATGGCGAAGACGATTTCAATTACGTCAAGCGATTCGGCGCCCAGTTCGTCGAGGTGGGTTTCCGGCGTCAGCCGATCAACAGAAATATTGAGCGACTTCGCAATTATCGATCGAACGTCGTCGATAATGGCCGCAGGCTTCGCCGCCGCTGCGTGTTGATCGCTCAATCGCGTCCACCGAGTTAAGACGGCTATTTATTCATACCCGCGATTCAATCTCAAGCCGTTCCCACCGACTGTCCAGCCGCGATTAGCGGTCTTCCGTCGGCAAGGGCGTGAGCGCGGTCGGACGCTGCATTGAGGGCGGTTTCGAGTTTGCTCCGCCTTTGTTCGAGTATTTGCGCGTCCGCATCAGTCGGAACCCGGATCGGGTCGCCGATCACAATTGCGCCCCGGCTGAACGGCAGATTGATTTCGGAGTGATCCCAATTGTCGAGCACCATCCGGCGGCTGGTCGCCAGCGATACCGGGAAAATCGGCCGGCCGGAAATTTGCGCCAGCTTGATGATGCCCAATCCGGCTACACG
>DATNNI010000335.1:0-8133 GCA_035601915.1 Xanthobacteraceae bacterium | reverse complement strand
AAACCAAATCCCGCCGCACGCTAGTGTGGCGGTTCAGAACTCCGCATCATTTTGCCGGCACCTTATCATGCGGACTTCTGAACCAAAGCCACACGAGATCGATAGCTTCGCCAGTGTCCCTTTGATTCCGAAAGTTCGCATAGGAGATCGCCGCTTGGTCGTGCGAACTTCGGAATCGCGACACTTGCCCGCCGTCGGCGGTGCCTTTTATAAGAGTATGGCTTCGCAGCGACTTTAAGGGCAAGGCGCTGCGGCTGACGCCCGCTCACATCAGACCGAGCTCACGCAGTTCGCGGCGCATTTTTTCCGGCATGGCGGCGGCGCCAGGCGTCACCTTCGCCAAGTCGCGTGGCGCGTCTTTCGCCGCTAGATAGCGCCAGCCTTGAAACGCCCGGTGCGGCCGCAGCTCGACCAGCACCACTTTCGGCTCAAGCGCCAGCGCGCAGCGTCCGACGCCATCCTTGTCGCGGAACGGCCGGACGTCGAGGATGCGCTGGCGGCATGCGATTTCGCCGCTGATCACCCAATAAAGGGAGCCGCCGTCGGTAAGCTCCTCCGCCCGCTTCGGCACCATCCGCGTGCGATGGACGTGCTCATGCTTCCCGGTACGTTTAGCCTTGCGCTTTTGCCTGATCCAATCCTCGAGATCGGCGACGGAATCGCAGCCGACACAGAGCTTTATGAGGTGAAGCGCCATAGGCGTTACTTACCCTGCCTTGTCGGGCGCAATCACCAAAATCTTCGCGGCCTCCACAACTTGCGCGCCCTCTCCGACCGCGACTTCCGTCACAATGCCGGCGATGGGCGCGCGAAGCGTATGTTCCATTTTCATTGCTTCGATAACGGCAAGGCGCTGCCCCGGCTCGACGGCATCACCGGCGCGAACGAAGAGGCTAAGGAGCCTGCCGTGCATCGGCGCTCGCACCGTCCCGTCTCCGCCGGTCGATTGGGCGGCGGCGGCGGAAAAGTCTTGCAGACGAACCCGCGTCTGCCGGCCGGAACGCACCACATAAACGTCGCCATTCGACACGAACGCCTTCGCGTCGGCGGCCGGTAGCTCGCCATCGACCGAGACTTTCATGCCGTCTTTGCCATAGGCGACCGTCGCATCTTTGGCTTCGCCGTCGACCGCGATCGGCAGCGTGAGCAAGCGGCTCCCTGTGAACTGAAATCCGTCAGTCGCCGCCCAGGGGGAAGCGGCAACGGCTTCATCTTCGTCGCCCGAGGCTGCCTGTTGATGATCGTGCGTCAGCAGCCGGGCGATGCCGAGGGCCGCGGCAGCGCCGTCGATGCCCTTGCGTGGCACCGCACCCAGCGCGGCAAGGTTGCGATCAATATAACCGGTATCGAAATGACCTTGGCGAAACTCAGGTGACGCGCACAAAGCCCGGAGAAATGCGACGTTGTTGCGTACACCGGCGACCAGTGTCTCATCGAGGGCACGCGTCATCGGGTCAAGCGCGGCTTCGCGCGTTTCGGCGTGCACGACGAGCTTGGCGATCATGGCGTCGTAGAACGGACTAACCTCACCGCCCGCCTCTACCCCGCTGTCCACGCGGATGCCGCGAGGCAACTCAAGCCCGACAATCTTTCCGGTCGAAGGCAAAAATCCGTTTTCCGGATCTTCCGCATAAACGCGTGCCTCAACCGCGTGGCCGTTGAAGCGGATTTCCGACTGCGACATGGGCAGCGGCTCGCCGGCGGCAACTCGGAATTGCCAAGCGACGAGATCAAGCCCGGTAACTTCCTCGGTCACCGGATGCTCGACTTGCAGCCGCGTATTCATTTCGATGAACCAGAAGCCATCTTCGCGTAATCCGCGGCTGCCGTCGGCGACGAACTCAACGGTGCCGGCGCTGGCGTAACCCACGGCGCGTGCCGCTTCGACGGCGGCAGCGCCCATTTTCGCGCGCAGGCGCCCGGTCATTGCCGGCGCGGGGGTTTCTTCAATCACTTTCTGATGGCGCCGTTGCAGCGAGCAATCCCGCTCGCCGAGATGGATCACGTTGCCATGGGCGTCGGCGAAGACCTGAATCTCAATATGGCGAGGCGCGCTCACGTATTTCTCGACGAGCACGCGGCTTGAGCCGAACGCCGAGGCGGTCTCGCGGACCGCGGCTGCGAGCGCGTCGGCGAAATCGACGCCGCGCTCGACCCGGCGCATGCCGCGACCGCCGCCACCGGCCGCAGGCTTGATCAAAACCGGATATCCAATCGCATCGGCCTGCTCCTTGAGAAAAGCCGGCTCCTGTCGTTCGCCGTGATAACCGGGAACGACCGGCACGCCGGCTTTTTGCATCAAGGTCTTGGCGTGATCTTTTAAGCCCATGGCGCGGATGGCCGCCGGCGGGGGACCAACAAATACCAATCCTGCTCGGGCACAGGCCTCGGCAAAATCGGCGCTCTCGGACAGAAACCCGTAGCCTGGATGGACGCATTCCGCGTCGGCTCGTTTCGCCGCCTCGATCAGCTTCTCAATGGAAAGATAGCTCTCCCGCGGCTCAGCGCCGCCGATGAAGTAGCTTTCGTCACACAATCGCCGATGCAGGGCGTGCGCGTCAGCGGCCGAATAGACCGCGATCGTTCGCATACCAAGACGTGTCGCGGTGCGAGCGATCCGGCAAGCGATCTCGCCGCGATTGGCAATGAGGACCGACTTGAACATTGCGATGAAGGGGTGGCCGCTGAAACTATCGGGACGTCAAGTCATTGCGCCCGCACCGCCGAGTTCGCGCTTTGCGCGGGCGGGCCGAGTTGAACCGGCGCGCTCGCCGACGCAGCGGTCGATCCGGTCGATCCGGGCGCTGGCGGGACCGGTTCGGGCCAGATCGGCTCGGCCGGCCCGGCGTTCGCGGCCGCCGGTTGGGAAGCCGCTGGGGACGGAGCGGCGTTCGCCGCGGCCTTGCGCGTACGCCGAACTCCCGGCGACGTTGCTTGCGGAGAATTTGGATTGGCCGCCGCGGCGGCCGCTACCCCGGGCAACACCGGACCGCTCGGCTCCGGATTCATAATGCTGACCGGCGGGATTGAAGCGGCAGTCGGAAAATCAATGTTGACCATTTTGTGCGGCGGTTGTGCATTAGGTTGACCGGCATCGGCAACCGGGCCGTCGGGCGCCTTCGCCCAAATGTCAGCGTAATGCTCAAGGTAGCGGTCGAAGGTCTGAACGCTGAGGTTGGCGCGGACGCGCGCCGAATCGTCAAGGAGCGCAAGCGCCTTGCAATCCTGGCCGGTGCAGCCGTCGCGAACGGCCAGCACATGCGCCACGAACCCAAAGCGATCCGCCTCGAGAGGGCGCCGCAACGGCTTCACAAGGTCGTCAATGTTCGAGGCGCCGCGTTTGCCGTAAGCGAGCACAGCCGCAAGTAGTTCGAATTGCTCAGCGACGAAGGACGTAGCCGCGGCCACATTTGCGGGCGACATAAACACCACCTTCTCGCACGCGGCGCCGACCGCCTCCCCCGACAAGGGATCGAGGCAGGCCAGTGCCGAGCCCGGCGCGAGCGCTTGCGCGTCTAATTGCGCAGCCCGAAGTTCGAGCGATCGCCGCTCGGGACCGCGCTCAGCCGAAGACGTGGCGTCAAGGAGCGCCCAGGCCATCACCGCACCTAGGCCGGCGCCGAGAATAACGAAGGCCGCGCGCAACCCGCGACCCATAATGTATTGCGGCAGCAGATAGACCAGCAGGTAGAAGCTGATGAGAAAAACCGCGGACCCGACCGCGAGCCACAATTTCAATGCCGATGTGCCGATCTCGCCATCAGCGCCGAACATAGATGATCTCCGCTAGGGCACGGCAGACTGGCCGAGAATCCGGAGAATATGACTGACGGACCGGAAAGACGCCAGTCAACTTCGGCGAGCTGCGACCATGCAACAGTCGCGCGATGCCGGAGGTGGCGGCGCGGTCAATGATCGTGTTCGAGCTGGCTTTCTTTTGCCACGCGCTCAAATGCTTCGCCGGGATTTTTGATCCGATATTGATAATCATCGCCATCGGACGGCAATAGCTTGACCACCTTGTAGGTGCCGCTCGCGCCAGGACGGCTTATCGGACTGGATGTGTACAAAACCGTTTGGCCGACCCTGAATTTATGTGCCCGCAGTAACGTGGAGCGTACGGCGATCTGCGACGGCACTGTCACTGTGATGGCCGCGATAGCTCCGCCGTTTTTTGGCTCAGCCTTGCCGGGAGTCCGCCGCGAAACCGCCGCCTTACGAACACGGGCACCGGCGGGTTCCCTCACCGCGCGGCCCTTTACTGAACGCTTGTTCATGGAACAACACTATATCTACGATCCGCCTCTTAAGCAAAAAATATAGTATCAGAAAATCGATTTCGCGACGTCTAGTTTGCTTGAATGATTAAGATGGAAAAGGCCTTTAACTTCAGGCGCCTATTCCCGCCACTTGCATTTAACCCATAATCGGGAAATCAGGCCTGACGACGCCAGACACCCTTTTCGTCGGGTTGCCAATAGGTCACCTCCAATCCCGCGGCCTTGGCCGTGCTCCAATGAGCCCGGGCCGCCTCGACGGCCTCACTGTCCTCACCGTCAAAAATCAGAACGACACGCTCATAGGCCGCAGCGTCTGCAGGCATGTCGGCCCCTTCGATCAAAAACCGGATGGCGGCATTATTGGGATTTTTCTCATCGATGGTCAGCACGATCGGCTGTTCGCCTGGCTCGCTATCCCGCCAAGTTCCGTGCGGCAGAAACGAGTCGTCGCGCCAGGTCCACAGGTGAGCGTCGAGCGCCTCCATGCGCTCTTCGGTCGTGCCTTGGACCACGACGCGCCAGCCGCGATCGAGCGATTTCTGCAGAAGCGAAGGCAGGACCTGTTCGGGCGTCTGCCGCTTCAGGTGATAGAAGAGAATTTCAGTCACGATAACGACACGTGATTGGTGGCGATCACCGCTCGTAGTAATCTTCGCTCAGGCGATCGAGCAAGCGCACGCCCCACCCGGCACTCCAGCTCTTGTTGATTTCGTTTTGCGGCGAGCCGAGCGCAGTCCCGGCAATATCCAGATGGGCCCAGGGCGTTTCACCGACGAAACGCTTAATAAACTGCGCGGCGGTAATCGAACCGCCGTAGCGGCCGCCGGTGTTCTTCATGTCGGCGAATTTCGAGTCGATGATCTTGTCATATTCCGGTCCGAGCGGCATTCGCCAGACGCGCTCTCCGGTCGCCTCGCCCGCTTTGCTCAGGCGTTCGGCGAGCTTGTCGTCGTTGGCGAACAGCCCGGCATACTCTTGCCCGAGCGCGACCATAATCGCGCCGGTCAACGTAGCGAGATCGATCATGAAGCGCGGCTTGAAACGCTTGTTGATGTAGTACAGCACGTCGGCCAGCAAGAGGCGGCCTTCGGCGTCGGTGTTGATGATTTCGATTGTCTGCCCGGACATGCTGATGACGATATCTCCGGGCCGTTGCGCCTTGCCATCCGGCATGTTCTCGACCAACCCGATGGCGCCGACGGCGTTAACCTTGGCCTTGCGCGAGGCGAGCGCGTGGATCAGGCCGACCACACAAGCGGCCCCAGCCATGTCGCCCTTCATGTCCTCCATGCCTTGCGCCGGCTTGATCGAAATGCCGCCCGAATCGAAGCAGACGCCTTTGCCGATGAAAGCCACCGGGTCGGCCCCGCGCTTGCCGCCGTTCCAGCGCATGACGACGACTTTCGGTTCATGGGCGGAGCCTTGCGCGACGCCGAGCAAGGCGTTCATGCCGAGTTTCTTCATAGCTGGAACGTCGAGAACTTCGACGACCACGCCGAGTTTGCGCAAGGCGGAAGCTCGACGGGCGAACTCGGCCGGGTAGAGCACATTGGCGGGCTCGTTGACGAGGTCGCGCGCCAGGACGACACCTTCGGCAAGACCTGAGCTGCGAGCCCAAGCCTTCTCGGCGCCCGATGGGTTGGCGCAGGCGAAATTCACCTCCACGCTCGTGGCGCGTTCATCGTCTTCTTTCTTCTTGGTCTTGTACTGATCGAACGTATAGGCGCGCAGACGCGCCCCGAGCACGAGATCGGCAATCTGCTCGCCCTTGAGCGTGCCGGACGCAAACTCGGCCACAATGGTCGCTTGCGGCACCCCCTTCCGCGGCGCCCCCATGGCAATACCGCCAAGCTTGACGAGATCGCGGTCCTTAAGATCGCGCTCCTTGCCCGTACCGATCACCACCAGGCGCGGCAGGTTGAGACCAACGGGCGCGAGAATGTCCAGTATCGAGCCGTTCTTCGCGGTGAAGCGGTCGGCCGACGCCGCCCGGCGGACAAGATCGCTGATCGGCGAAAGGAGGCGCTGCGTTTTTGGGCCAAACTTTAGCCCTTCTCCGCAGAACACAATGAGAACACCGCGCGGGCGCTCAAATCCAGCAAAGCCGATTTTGAGGGAAACAGGCATCGAAATCCTTTTTAACCAAAGCGCCGCTCCAGCCGCTTATATGGACCCGGACCAACGCCGCGTGCAAATCCCCATTCCTCCTGGAATTGGGCGTGATTGCGCAGCCAGGCGTGGATAGATTCTCTTAACCCTGAGCAATCCTTAGCATAGGGATTTCAACGGCTTTGCCTTGGCAGGGCCATTTTGTGAAAGCATCAATTGCGGGGATTGGGAACTCGGCTGCATGGGTATTGCGCAGTCGGGCGGCCTTAGGGCCCGTCAGCGGGGATGTCGAGTCCGATGGGGTCGGTCGGCCGGTATGTTTCTGGCACCGATTTGGGTGCGTTCGTGATCGGCCGGATCGCCCGCACGCGTCGGGCACGGAGAGTTCCCGCGGCTGCGCTCAAAGGGCGCCGAGGGGCGGCCCGATGATTGCCGGTACGCTCACGCGATACTTTGGGGTGCGCTTTTTCAGAGCCGTCCTTGGCACGTTCATCGGCGTCGTCGCGCTGGCCGCGATGATCGATTACCTCGAGCTGCTGCGGCGGGCGTCCGACTGGCCCAAAGCCACCACACTTCTCCTTGCCGAGATATCGGCGTTTCGCGTTCCCCAGTTGTCGGAGCGTATCCTGCCGTTTGCCGTGCTGGTGGGGGCAATGTCCTGCTACCTCACCTTATCGCGCAGGCTTGAGCTCGTGGTGGCGCGCGCGGCCGGCGTGTCGGCTTGGCAATTCGTCGCCCCCTCCATGGTCGTGGCGTTCTTTTTCGGCATTGCCGCCACCACGCTTTACAACCCGCTCGCCGCGGTTATGCACGAACGCTCGAAACGTCTCGAATCGGAAATGTTGGGCGAGGTTCCGGCATCGGCCCTGCAGGAAGGCATAGGCGGGTTCTGGGTTCGCCAACGCAGCGACGACGGCGCCGACATCATTAACGCCACATCCAGCCGCGAGCAGGGCGCGCGGCTGGGCAGCGTAAGCGTTTACGCATTTGACGGCACCGGCAACTTCAAGAATCGGATCGAAGCGAAGAGTGCCACGCTCAACCAAGGATATTGGCAACTTGAAGAGGCGCGCATTTATGCGAGCGGCAGACCCCCTGTAGTGGAAAATAGCTATCGCTTACCGACCAACCTGACGCTGGAGCAGGTGAGAGAAAGTTTCGCGACCCCGGAGACGGTTCCGTTCTGGAAGCTGCGGTCATACATTGAACTGGCCGATCGGGCCGGATTAAGCGGGGCTGGCTACCGCCTACAATACCAGCAATTGCTGTCGCGTCCCTTTCTGCTCACCGCAATGGTCTTGCTCGCCGCTTCGGTGAGTTTGCGGCTGTTTCGCTTCGGCGGCGTGCAGAAGATGGTGCTGAGCGGCATTGGCGCCGGCTTCACGTTGTTCGTTCTGTCGAAGTTCACGGAAGATATGAGCAAAGCCGAGCTCCTTTCTCCGGTGCTCGCGGCATGGATTCCCGTGGTTGTGGGCAGTCTCACCGGATTTGTTGTGCTGTTGCACCAGGAGGACGGCTAGTGACGCGTCCGCCGGTCCGCGTGCACGTCTCGGTTGGCCGTCGAGCCTTTCCCGCGCTGCGCATCGCAGTCGCCGCGGCGCTGTTGGCGTGCTTCGCCGGCTGTTTGTTGCCGTCGTCGCAGGCGTCGGCGCAAGGCGTCGGCAGCCTGTTGCACTTTCCGCAGAGACCGACGCCGACGCCGCCACCCGCGCAACCCCCCGACGCGCCGATGCTCGTGCAGGCC
>DATNNI010000334.1:0-2119 GCA_035601915.1 Xanthobacteraceae bacterium | reverse complement strand
ATGCGAGCTTTGCTTCTTCCAGCCGATATCCTAAGCCGCGCAAGCTGCGAATGATGGCCGCCGTGCCGAGCTTGGCGCGCAGCCGCGAGATGTGCACTTCGACCGCGTTGGGCGTGATGTCTTGGTCGGGGCCGGCCACGGCTTGCTGCACGCGTTCCTTGGAGACGACCTGGCCGAGGCGCCGCGCCAAACACTCGAGGACCAGCCACTCACGCGCCGTCAGTTCAATTTCCGCCTCATCGATGCAAAGCCGTTTGCCGGCCAGGTCAACGCTCATGCGGTTGAGTTTGACGACGCCACTGGCGGCGCCGTGCGAACGGCGCATCAACGCCCGGCAACGTGCCGCGAGTTCCGCGGCCTCGAATGGCTTGCTCAAGAAATCATCGGCGCCCAAGTCGAGCGCCTTGACCTTGTCGGTCAGCGTGCAGCGGGCGGTCAGAATGAGCGTGGGAAGCGATTTTCCGGCGCTGCGCAGCCTGCGCACCAGCGTCAGGCCGTCGGCGCCCGGCAAGCCAACATCGATCACGGCCAGCGCGAACTCCTCGCTGGCGATCGCCGCTTGGGCGGCTTCGGCGCTGCGGACCCGATGCACAGCGTAGTTTGCGGCCGTCAGACCGCGCAGAATGGCATCGGCAACCAGGTCATCGTCTTCTACTAATAAGAGCCGCACGCGTCACTTTACTACGGGCAGGGCCGCGACTTAAACGCTAGGGGTCGCCGACCGCGTGACTGCTGGGGCCGTTCGGTTCATCCCGATCGGCGCCGAAGGCGCTGCGCTTGGGCGGGATCAAGGCACGCATTCTGGATTCATAAGCCTTGGCAAAAGTCTCGGTAAAGACGTGCGGGAATCCATCGGCAGGACGCTGCGCAAGACCCGCGAACAGCTCGGCGTACAGATCCCAGTACTTGGCCTTGCTCTGGCCGCCAAATACGCCGCGCTTGCCGGCGCGATCGAAGCGCTGCTCAAGTTCCTTCGGATCGACCCGTCCCAGAAATTCCTCGAAGGCGGCGCGCGTCGCGGACAGCGCGGCGGTGTTTTGCGCCTTGAGTTCGCGAAAGTTGTCGCGAATCGCCTCGACCGATCCGGCACGCGTCGATGTGGTGGTGAGCAGGCGTACCAGTGCCTCGTCGACTCCTTTGGAAAGGTTCAGAGGTGATTCGGGGGCGTCCGCCGACGGGGCGGGGATTCTGAATTTATTGCGGTACTCATTGCGGCCTTGATTCAGATCCATCAAACCCACCACCGCTTCGCGCAGCAACTGGCCCGCGAGCTGCAGCGCGGCGCCACGAGCGTCCGGGCTAACCGCGCGAGGTTCGATGCCCGCGCCGCGGCAAAAGGCTGCCAGCCCAATGTCGAAGTCGCCCTCGTACAGAGCGAGGCTCTGCGAGTTGCCCATCGAGCGCGACAGATTCGGGTTCGGAGAGTTTTCGATGACGGAAGATACACGCGGCGAGTCGACTTTCGGGGTCTCGACTTTCAGCGGTCGCGTCATCATATGCCAGGGAGTTACCCCGCCCTCCGCCGATTCCGGCGGGTGCCCGCCCGGGGGCAGAGATTGCCCGTACAGATCGCGCGGCCTGGCCCCTGAGTCCGCGATCGACAGACCGCTCGGTTCCAGCAGTTGGCTCAAATCCAGGTCGGCACCCAAATCATTGGCCGTCGATTTTTTGACCGCCGATGAAGGTGATTGTCCGTCGTACGCAACAATGGCGCTTTCTTCCGGCGGAAAGTCATTGCTCTGGTCAATGCTCACCAACAGCTCGTATTCGCCCAGGCGCACGTAGTCGCCGTCCTTGAGCGGGTAGTCGTGATACTTACCGAGAGGAACCTGCGCGCCGTTGACGTAGGTTCCATTGGAACTGGTATCGACCAGAATGTAAGCACCGGCCCGAAAATCCACGCGCGCGTGTTTGCCTGAGAGATAGCGCTCAGGGTCGGGTAGAATCCACTCGTTGTCAGTGCCGCGCCCGATCGTGCCGCCGTGTACGCCGAAGACTTTGGTGGCTAGCGGCCCGAGGCGGGTTGAGTGTTCGCTGACGACGCGTAAGCGCAGGGCCATAGGTCAATCCCTCCAGCGGGTCTCAAGGTTCGCGCTAAGTGCCGGTATAATATGGTGAA
>DATNNI010000333.1:0-16265 GCA_035601915.1 Xanthobacteraceae bacterium | reverse complement strand
CGGATCGGCTTTCGCGCTCGCGATACTGGCAGCGCCGAAGAGCATGACGGCCAAGCCGAAGACGAGAGAGCGTTGCAACATCGATCTATCTCGACAAACTCAATGATCCGGCGGTTTATTCCAACCTTGTTGCGGCGGAATTGCAAGCCCAATCTCGAGAGCCGCAGTTCATGCGCCATCGCCAGCATCGATGCCGGCTGTAGACCGCGCCATACTCTGGGACGTAAAATGCGCAAGTCGTATTTTCGCATGCCTGTCGCGAGCCCGATCGAGATTTGAGTCATCATCCATTGAGCGAGGCCCACTCCTACTTTCTATTGATCGCCGACGACCATCCGCTGTTTCGCGGCGCCCTGCGCCAAGCGGTCATCGGGTTGTTCGAGCAGGTCGACGTCGCCGAAGCCGGCAGCTTCGAAGACATCAGCGAGATCCTCGACGGCGGCAGCCGGGACGTGGATTTGATCTTGCTCGATCTCAGCATGCCCGGCGTGCGTGGATTTTCCGGCTTGATGTATTTGCGCGCGCAATATCCAAGTTTGCCGATTGTTGTCGTCTCCGCCAACGATGATCCCGCCGTGATCCGCCGCTGCATGGAATTTGGTGCGTCGGGGTTCATTCCGAAAACGCTGGGCATCGAGGTATTGCGCCAAGCCGTCGGACGCGTGTTGCAGGGTGAAGTGTGGACGCCCCCGGATGTCGATCTGGCCCGCGATTCCGATGCTGAAACCGCGGCCACTATCGCGCGGCTTTCGACGCTCACGCCGCAACAGGTGCGCGTGCTGATGATGCTGTCGAGCGGCTTGCTCAACAAGCAGATCGCCTACGAACTCGGCGTGTCGGAGGCGACCGTTAAGGCACATGTCTCGGCGATTTTGCAGAAGCTCGGAGTCGAGAGCCGCACCCAAGCCGTAATCGCTGCCGGCAAGATCGAAGCCGGCCAATGGCCGCAACAGCCGGCGCGGGAAAGCTAAGCCGTCTTTCGGTGGCGGCATCGGAAAATGACGGCTTTCCTCCTACAGCTCGCTTCCGGGAACTCGCCATGAACTTGACTGACCCCAACGCCAATTCGCCGGAGATCGAACTCGACCCGGCCGCACTCCAAGAGCGCGTGAAGCAAACGCCGTGGTTTCACTCCATCGATCTCGGCCACGGCATTGTCACGCCGGGAGGAAAGCCGCCGGCGGTCCATCAAAAGGAATACGCGGCCATCTTCGATCCGGTCGATGTGCGCGCGCGATCGGTGATCGATATCGGCGCCTGGAACGGGGCGTACAGTTTTGAGGCCAAACGCCGTGGCGCGGCCCGCGTTCTGGCCACGGATCATTTCGCCTGGCGGCATCCCGTGCTGCGCGGACGCGAAGCCTTTGACCTCGCCCGCTCTGTCCTCGCTATCGACCTCGAAGTCGGCGAACTCGACCTCCCCGCGCTGACCCCGGAAAGGGTCGGGACGTACGACGTCGTGTTGTTTCTCGGAGTTTTCTATCACTTGGTCGATCCGATCGCCGCCTTGCAGCAGATCGCCGCGCTGGCCCGCGAGGTGCTGATTGTCGAAACCCATACCGACGCGCTCGAAATCCGCCGTCCGGCGATGGTCATGTATCCAGGCGCGGAGCTTGACGGCGACGTAAGCAATTGGTGGGGGCCAAACCCCGCCTGCATGGTGGCACTTCTAAAGCAATGCGGCTTCGCCAAAGTGGATGCGGCGTGGACCAATGTCGGTTACCGCACGATCTACCACGCGTGGCGTACGGACGAGTTGCGCCGTGCCGGTAACACCGAGGAGCGTGGTATCGCCGTCCCCTACCCGCCGTTGCTTCGGATGAGACGCCGGCTGGGGCGGGTCAAACGGTTTCTTGGCCGTGTGTTTGGACTTGGCGCCGCCTGACCGGCAGCTTCACTCTGCGGCCACGCGTTGCACGCGCCATTGCGTCAGCAGCACACGTAGCGCCGCGGGCTTGAGCGGCTTATTGAGCAATTGCACCGCCGCGGCGCGGGCCTCCTCGCGGACCAGCACCGAACGGTCCGCGGTCACCAGAATGGCCGGCAAATCACCGCCGTAGCGGCGGCGTAATTCCGTGATGGCGCCGACCCCATTGCCGCCGTCGAGATGGTAGTCGACCAGGAGCCCGTCGGGCTCGTGCCCGCTCCCGGCGATGGCCGCAAGCGCGGTCGTAAGATCGGTCGCGGTGAGAACGCGGCAGCCCCATCCCCCCAGTAGAACGCGCATGCCGTCGAGGATGCTCGGCTCGTTGTCGATGCAAAGGACGGTCGTGCCGGCGAGGCTGCCGGCCGCGGATCGGGGAATGGCCGGTAACGCCGGCTTATCTACCGCCGCGGAGGCCAAGGGTACGGCGACGGAAAACCGCGAACCGCGGCCGAACTTCGATTTCAGCACCACCTCGCAATCGAGAACGCGTGCGATGCGTTCGACGATGGAGAGGCCGAGACCGACGCCGCGCGCCACGCGCGCGCCGTGGTCAAGCCGATGGAATTCCTTGAATACGGCATGCCGTTTGGCATGCGGGATGCCGATACCGGTATCGTAGACTTCGATGCGCAACAGCGATCCGCGGCGGCGGCATCCGACCAACACGCCGCCGCTCGGCGTATATTTGATCGCGTTGGAAATCAGATTTTGCAGAAGCCGCCGCAACAAGCGGCGATCGGAATGCACCGCTTGCGTGCTCGGCGCGAACCGCAGAGCGAGCCCCTTCTCTCGTGCCAACGGCGCAAATTCCACTTCCAGCCGATGCAGCAATTCGTCGATGCGGAAATCGGACATTTCCGGTTTCATGGCACCGGTATCGAGCCGCGAGATGTCGAGAAGAGCGGCGAAGATCTCTTCCACCGCCTCAAGCGAAGCATCGATATTTTGCACGAGATCGCCGTTCTGACCGGCGCGCTGTCGCTCGCTGAGACTGGTGACGTAGAGACGAGCGGCGTTCAACGGCTGGAGGATGTCGTGGCTCGCCGCGGCCAGGAAGCGCGTTTTGGAAACGTTGGCTTCGTCGGCCTCGGCTTTGGCGCGCTCGAGTTCGGTGTTGAGCCGCGTCAATTCGCCGGTGCGCTCGCGCACGCGTCGCTCAAGCGTCGCGTTGGCGCGTTCGAGCGCCTCGGCCGCCTTCACGCTCGGGGTGATGTCGGTAAAAGTCGTGACCAAGCCGCCGCCCGGCATACGATCAGCCCGTACTTCTATTACCAGGCCGCGCTCGGCGACGCGCTCAAGGAACGGCTCGGCTTCCGAGGTGTATCGCACGATCCCCTGGGCGACCTGTTGATCCAGATCGGTCTCGTGCCCGCCCTCCGTGGCGACATGACGAAGAATTTCGCCGAGCGTAGCGCCAATCCGGGTCAAAGAATGCGGCAGGGCGAAAATTTCGCCGAACTGCCCGTTCCAGCAAACCAGCGCCAAATCCTTGTCGAATACCGCGATGCCTTGGCGCACATGATCCAACGCGGTTTGCAAAATCTCACGATTGTAATGGATCGCCGCATTGGCATCGTCGAGAAGCTTCAGCGCCGCCTTGGTCGAAACCGTCCGCTTGCGCAGCAGAAGCGACAGCACGAGCCGCGACGACGCAGCGCCGATCGCAGACGCCAAGAGATATTCGGCGTATTGCAGCAGCTGAAAGTCTGCTTCGGCTTGCGGATCGAGGTTAAGGCGGCGCGACGCGGCGAAGCTTACAAACGACTCGCGCGTGCGCTCCTCGCCGAGATAGCGGGCGACGGTTGCAATCAGCTCTTCAATAGTTACCGATGCCCGGCGCAACCGGAAACTTGGCGCGATCGGCGCAAGCGACGTCGGCACGAACACGTCAGCCTGCAACCGCTCAATTGCCGTCGGCCGGCTCCAGAGCGAGCAACCGAAATAAAAGGCGATATTAGCGAATAGGCTCAGGACAACGCCGTGAACGAGCGGCGGCAATTGCAGGCCGAACAGGCCTTGCGGCCGCAGCCAGTCGACGCCGAACGGTCCGTCGATCGCGATGCCGGCGTCGGAAATACTTGGCAGCAACAGCGTGTAGGCCCAGACCACGATACCTGCAGACATCCCCGCGATGGCGCCGGCCGCGTTCCCGCGCCGCCACAGGAGTCCGCCAAATACCGCCGGCGCCAACTGGGCAATGGCGGCAAACGACAACAGCCCGATGGCGGAGAGCTGAGCTGGGCCGGCGGAACGGTAATAGACGTAAGCAAGAAACAGGATGGCGAAAATTGCGATGCGGCGCACGGTAAGAAGCTGAGCCCCGGCGTTGCCTGACTCCCCGGCTGGATCGCCGCGGCGCGCGAGGGCAAGCGGTATCACAATGTCGTTCGATACCATGATGGCGAGCGCCACCGTCTCGACAATCACCATTGCGGTCGCGGCCGATAGGCCGCCGATGAACGCAATCGCCGCGAATAATTGCGAGTGCGCCTTGAGCGGCAGCGCCAACACGAACATATCCGCGTCGGTGCCGCCTGCCGGGAACGTCAGCAAACCGGCGACGGCAATCGGCATCACAAACAAGTTGATCAAGACCAGATAGAGCGGGAACAGCCACGCGGCGCGGCGGATCTCCGCTTCGCTGTGGTTTTCGACAATGGCGACGTGGAACTGGCGTGGCAGAAGCACGATCGCGAACAGCGATAACACCGTCATGGCGGCGAAACCGGCCGCTTGCGGCGCGCGCGTCAACGCCGCCGCCGCCTGCGGGTGTCGCCAGGCGTCGGCCAACAATTGCGCAGGTCCCGGAAACATCACGAAGCTGACAAAGGCGCCGACGGCGAGGAAGGCGACCAGCTTGATGATGGATTCGGCGGCGACGGCGAGCATCAGCCCATCCTGATGCTCGGTGGCGTCGGTGTGACGGGTGCCGAACAAAACGCCGAAGGCTGCCATCAACAATGCAACAAAAAGCGCGATGTCGCCGACCACCGGCGGCGCCGCGGCGTTACCGGCCGCTCCGGCGGCCAGAATGGTTTCCACCGAAGCCGACACGGCTTTGAGCTGAAGCGCGATGTAAGGGATCATCCCCACGATCGCGATCAGCGCCACCGTCGCCGCCACCGCCTGGCTCTTGCCGTAGCGCGCGGCGATGAAATCGGCGATGGAGGTGATGTTTTGCGCCTTCGCCAGCCGGGCGATGCGGACGATCAGCGGCCAGCCCAGCCCGACCATCAGAACCGGTCCGATATAGATGGTGAGAAAGTCAAAGCCGGTGCGCGCCGCAACGCCGACCGAGCCGAAGAACGTCCACGATGTGCAATAAATCGCCAGCGACAGCGGATAGATCAACAATCGCGCGCGGGCGCCGCGGACCAGTTCCTTCCGGCGATCGCCGTAGCTCGCCACCAGGAACAGAAAGCCGATGTAGGCCAACGCGATGACAATGGCCACCCAGCCTTGCAGCATAGCGCGTTCCCAATGACGGGCGCGCTCTTCGGCGCGCCGATTTGTTGTTAAATCATCGTGCCGGGGCTGTCCATTAGCGGCCGCGAAACACGCCGGGCGGCGTCGCCCGCAGCGCTCCGCATTTGACGGCGGGCAAAGCGGGCTGCATTGATCGGTTGATCGATGTGGCCTGCTCTTCCCCTGCTCCGTGCCGCGATCGAACCCGCCGAGACGCTTCTGATCGCGGCCGTCGGCGGGATTGCATTCGCGCTACTAGGATTACCGGCCGGCCTTGTCTCCGGCTCGGTGCTGGCGGTCAGCGCCGCCGCTTTGCTCGGCCGTCCCGTCAAGGTGCCGATCGCGCTGGCGCGCGTTGGCTACGTCATTATCGGCATACAACTCGGCGCGGTAGTGACGCCGGACACTGTCAGGGGCTTTCTCACCTGGCCGGCAAGCATTGCGCTGCTCGTCGTCGCGTCTATCGCCATGATCGTGGCGACCGCAAGCTATCTGCGAGCCGCGCACCACTGGGACCCGCTTTCCGCGCTGATGGGCGCGAGCCCTGGCTCGATGATTCAAGTGATTGCGCTTTCGACTGAGCTCGGGGCCGATCTGCGCGCGATCGCCATCGTGCAGACCATGCGCGTGCTGCTTTTGACCATTGGTATCCCGGCGGGGCTCGCGCTGTTCGGACTCGTGGCTCCAGCCTTGCCGAGCGCGCATGGACCGGCCGGTCTATCATCGCTTCCAGAAATGGCGATCATTGTCGCGGTCTCGACCGCGTCGGCGTTTGCGCTGATGCGCTTGCGATTTCCGGGTGGCCTCATTTTCGGCGCCATGGCTGGATCGGGCATCCTGCATGGCACCGGTCTCGTCTCCGCGGTGCTACCGTGGTGGATCGGCGGCACAGCCGTCATTGTGCTCGGTGCGGTCGTCGGCTCGCGTTTTTCCGGCGCGAGCCCGCGACTCCTGCTCGGCTATCTCGGCGCCGCTTTCGGGTCATTCGCCGTCTCGCTGACCATTGCCGGCGTGTTCGTGGTGCTGGTGACTTACCTTTTTCCGTTCCCGGCGGCGAACGTGGTGGTCGCCTTCTCGCCCGGCGCGCAAGACACCATGATGGTATTGGCGCTTGCGCTGAATCTCGATCCGGTTTTTGTCGGGGCGCACCATGTGGCGCGCTTTCTCGTCGTCACCTTCACGGTGGCGATCGCCGCGCGGCGGCTGGCGAAGAAGAAGAAGAAATAAGGGGCGTTATTCCGGGGCCGAGCGCAAGCGAGGAGCCCGGAATGACTGCTACTCCGCGGCGAGCGCGCGTTGTTTGAACGGCAAGCCGAGCTTTTGCCATACATCGACGAGGGCTTCGGCAAGATCGTCGATCAAACCGTCGTCGTGATAAGGGCTGGGCGTCAGCCGCAGGCGCTCGGAGCCTTTTGGCACCGTCGGATAATTGATCGGCTGGATGTAGATGCCGTGCTCGGTGAGGAGAAGATCGCTCGCCTCCTTGCAGCGCTCGGGATCGCCGACAAAGATCGGCACGATATGCGTGGGGCTCGACATTACCGGCAGCGCCGCCGCCGCGAGCACCGCTTTGGTGCGGGCGGCACGATCCTGATGGCGATCGCGTTCCCATTGCGAGGTCTTCAAATGCCGGATCGCGGCGGTCGCCGCCGCGCACACCGCAGGCGGCAGCGCGGTGGTGAAGATAAAACCTGGCGCGTAAGACCGCACCGCGTCGATAAGCGCGCGCGACCCCGCAATATAGCCGCCGAGACAGCCAAAGGCCTTGGCGAGCGTGCCTTCGATCACATCGATGCGGGCGGCAACACCATCGCGCTCAGAAATGCCGCCGCCGCGCCGGCCATACATGCCGACGGCATGAACTTCGTCGACGTAAGTCATGGCGCCGTAACGCTTGGCGAGATCGCAAATGCGTTCCAGCGGCGCGACATCGCCGTCCATGGAATAGAGGCTTTCGAACACAATGAGCTTCGGCCGATCCGCGTCGGCCGCCGCCAAGAGCGCCTCCAGGTGGGCCATGTCGTTATGACGGAAGATGACCTTTTCGGTGCGCGCCTGCCGCACGCCCTCGATCATCGAATTGTGGTTGAGCGCATCCGACAGGATCAGGCAATCCGGCATCAGCTTGGCGATGGTCGAAATGCCGGTCTCGTTGGACACGTAGCCCGAACTGAAAACCAGCGCCGCCTCCTTACCGTGCAGATCGGCAAGTTCGTGCTCGAGCCCGACGAGGGGATGCGTGGTGCCGGCGATGTTGCGGGTGCCGCCGGCGCCGGTGCCCATGCGGGTGGCCGTCTCGACCATGGCGCCGATCACCTTTGGATGCTGTCCCATGCCAAGGTAATCGTTAGAGCACCAGATCACGACCTCCTCCGCGCCCTCCGGCGAATGCCAGATCGCATGCGGGAAGCGGCCGGCAATACGCTCGAGATCGGCAAATACCCGGTAGCGCCGCTCGTCGCGTAACCGGCCAAGCGCGTCGATGAAATATTTACGGTAATCCATGAAGCCCCGCGCCAAACGGTAGCCGCCCTGCCGGCGGCCGGCCCCTTTTTAGAGTGGTTCCAGCCTGATTGTCGAGATGCACCTTGATGCAAAATTGTCGCGTCGCCGTGATCTCGATCAAAACACACGGCGATTTACGGATCGCCGTCGTCAGGCGGGCATCGGCAGACCCCACCACAGCCGCCTTGGGCTCTGCCGTTGGGTTAATGTTGTATGTCGCGTGACAGAGTCACCGGTGGTGGTCCGCGCAGCAAGATGCACCTTCAATAAATCCTTCTGCGTCCGGCAGCGCCTGCAAGCGGCATAGCCACGTGCGCCTGAGCGGACCTTAAGCCACCGCCGCTTCCTTGAATCCTTCACCGTCCGGGCCCACCTGATTGCGTACCGCTACAGTTGGGTGGCACTGCGGGGAGCGATCATGAAAATCGGAATCTTGGGATCTGGCGACGTCGCAAAATCGCTGGCGGGCGGCTTCATCAAACATGGTCATCAAGTCGTGTTTGGTACGCGCGATCCCGGCAAGCTAAACGATTTTGCCGCCAGCCATCAGGGCGCCCGCGCCGCCAGCTTTGCCGAGGCCGCGAAATTCGGCGACGTCGTCGTGCTTGCAGTCAAAGGCAGCGCTGCGGCCAATGCGCTGAAGTCGGCCGACGCGATCAACCTCGCCGGCAAGCCCGTCATCGATGCCACCAACCCGATTGCGGACGCGCCGCCGCAGAACGGCGTATTGAAATTTTTCACTAATCTCGACCAATCGCTGCTGGAGCAATTGCAGAGCGCATTTCCCGGCGCGCACCTGGTCAAGGCTTTCAACTCGGTCGGCAATGCGGCGATGGTCGATCCGCAATTTCCCGGCGGCAAGCCGACCATGTTCATTTGCGGCAATGACGACAACGCCAAGGCAACCGTGCGCGGCATTTGCGAGCAATTCGGCTGGGAGGTCGCCGATATGGGCAAAGCGGAAGCCGCGCGCGCGATCGAACCGCTGTGCATGCTGTGGTGCATACCGGGCTTTATTCGGAACGATTGGTTCCACGCCTTTAAGCTCCTGCAGCGCGGGTAGCTGGCATGGTGCAAGCCGCTGGCGGCCCCATCGTCGCCGTCACAGGCGGCAATCGCGGCATCGGTTTTGAAATTTGCCGGCAGCTTGCCGCCCGCGCCACGCGCGTGCTGCTCACGGCGCGCAAGACCGCCGCGGGCACAGCGGCGATTGAGAAACTCGCGAAGGAAAAGCTCGCCGCGGAATTCCACCCTCTCGACGTGACCGACGGCAAAAGCATTACCGCGTTGCGCGACTTCCTCAGGGACCGCTACGGCCACCTCGATGTGCTGATCAATAACGCCGGTATTATCGCCAAGGGCGAGGACAGCGCGCTGAAAGTCGACTTGGCGACTGTCCGCGCGACGCTCGAAACCAACACGTTCGGTCCGCTGCACCTCGCGCAGGAACTGGTACCGCTTCTTAGGTGCAGCAAATCCGGCCGCATTATCAACGTGTCGAGCGGAATGGGCGAGCTTAACAACAACAGCGGCGGTCATGCCGCCTATCGCCTATCCAAAACCGCACTCAACGGGATCACTGCGACGCTCGCCGCCGAACTGCGCGGTAGCGTCGCGGTCAATTCGGTCTGCCCGGGCTGGGTCAGGACCGACATGGGCGGACCACATGCCGACCTCGACGTCGCCGGCGGCGCCGATAGTGCGGTATGGCTCGCGCTCGACGCTCCGCAAAAGCTCACCGGCAAATTCATCCGCGAGCGCAAGGTCATTGCGTGGTGAACAGCAAAGCGGCGGGATTAACGCAGGCCGCCCTGCTTCATCAGCGGCAGAACATCCTTCTGGAACGCCCGCATACCAGTTTCGTACTGCGCCCAAGACAGCAGCGTGCCGTCGAGGCCGATGTCGACGAGCTTGGTGAAGCTATCGACAATCTGTTCGGGCGTGCCGATCAGCGGATAGCCGCCCCACCCGGCGATGAAATGTTCTTTCATCGCTTTGATCATGTCCGGGTTCAGGATTTGGGTCGTCAAGCCCATGGTGTTGACCAGATTGGTCACCGCTTCCCAATCGCCCTTCTCGTGGACGTAATAGCGATAGAAATCGCGGGCTTCTTTCTCGGTCTCGCCCTGAACCATAT
Organism: Xanthobacteraceae bacterium; assembly: GCA_035601915.1. GTDB lineage: Bacteria > Pseudomonadota > Alphaproteobacteria > Rhizobiales > Xanthobacteraceae > BOG-931. The sequence continues at coordinate 6,231 of DATNNI010000333.1, read as the reverse complement.
AGCTCGCGGCCCAAACCTGAACGTCGCGGCCGTATTCCTCGCGCGCGAGCTTCTTGTACGCCCGCACCAGCGACTTGGCGTGCTCGTGGTCGTCAGGATTGAACAACACGAACGCAACATCGCAATGCTTCGCCGCGAAATGCCGGCCGCGCTCCGAGCCCCCGGCATTCATTAATACTGGATAGGGCTGCTGAATCGGTTTGGGCTGCAAATGGCCGCGCTTGATATTGTAGAAATTGCCGGAAAAATCGAAGTCTTCATCTTCCGTCCATAGCCGCTTGATGATCTGCAGCCATTCCTCGGCCATTTCGTAACGCTTGTCGTGATCCATCAGCGGCGCACCGAACATCTCGATCTCCGGCTTGTGCCAGCCGGTGACGATATTCAAAGCGAAACGGCCGCCGGTGATGTGGTCGACGGTCTGGCCCTGCTTGGCGGCCATGATCGGATGAATTGTCGGCACGTGCGAGGTGGCAAAAATCGCCGGATATTTGGTCGAGGCGCCAATGCCGGCGGCCCATGAAAAACATTCGAACCCCGCGCCGTTGAAATTCGTCGTGCCGCCGAACCCTTGCCATCGGCCGACGGGAACCAAAGCTTCGAACTCCATTGCGTCCCCAAGTTGCGCCAGCGCCAAGGTGCTCGGCCAATCGGCCTCGAGGACTCCATCAATCGTCGTAATCGCGCAGCCACCGCTCAAATTCGTGCAGAAGGTCGCAAGCTTCATCTTGCGATCATTGTAGAGCGGGCTCGTCGCCCGCTTGGTCGCCTCAATCTTGGTCATTGTATTCACGAGGTCCTCCCGATTGTTTTTGTCATGAGTTCTGATTGAAACGGCGTCCTGGCATCGACAGTGTGTCATGCCCTTGATTCGACGGTATCTCCACCGCTATGCAAAAGCGGGCTCTGCTGCCGAAGTCGTTTTACTCTCAAAAACACGCACGGAAACCCCGGGGGAAAGCCAGATGACTGGATTGCAAGCTCATCTCGAAGGCCTGGTCATCGCTAACCGTATCCTGGCCCACGAAAACGTCGTCGATGGGTTTGGCCACATCAGTCTTCGGCATCCCGAGCGGCCCGACCGGTTCTTCATGTCGCGGTCGAGAAGCCCCGAACTCGTCACGCTCGACGACATTATGGAATTCGACCTCGACTGCAATCCAATCGATCAGCGCGGACGAGTGATGTATGGCGAACGCGCGATCCATGGCGCAATCTTCCAGGCGCGCGCCGACGTAAACTCCGTAGTCCACAACCACGCTCACGAAATCATTCCGTATTCGGTCACCAAAACGCCGATGCGGCAAGTGATCCATACTGCCGGCGGCATGGGCGCGCACGTCCCTGTGTGGGATATCCGCGACGACTTTGGCGATACCGACATGCTGGTGCGCAACCTCCAGCAAGGCCGTAGCCTGGCGAAAGCTCTCGGCGACAATGCCGCGGTTCTGATGCGCGGCCACGGGGTTTCGGTCGTCGGCCGATCGGTCCGCGATGCCGTGCGCATCGCGGTTTATCTCATGGTCAATGCCCGCCTGCAAACCGAGGCCACGCGGTTCGGCGACGTTACCTTTCTTTCGGAAGGCGAGATCGCCAAAACCGCCGAGATGTCGGGCTCGCCGCTCGCGTCCGACAGGATTTGGGAATACTGGGCGCGGCGAAGCGGCTACGTGTCAGACGAGACTAAAGCGTAAGAGAGTAACGTTCATGCTCTCCGGAGTTAATCCACCCTTCAGGGCGGAGCATATCGGCAGCCTGTTGCGCCCCTCCTATCTCCTCGATTTGCGTGTACGATTCGCGCGTGGTGAAGCCGGCCGCGACGAATTGGCCGCAGCGGAAGATCGGGCGATCAAGGAGGCTCTCGCGCTTCAGGAAGGCGTCGGCCTGAAGGTTGCGACCGACGGCGAGTTTCGCCGCCGTTCCTACCACAGCTTCTTTTACAGTCAGCTCGGCGACATCACTATCGATGTTAACGGCACGGCGTCTGGAGTGTCCGGCACCCGCGCCGATCAACCGGTGTCGCTGATCAACAGCCGCGTCGTGTGGACCAAGCCGATCGAGGTCGCCGACTTCCAATTCATCGAGGCCAATACCAGGCTTCTCCCCAAAATCACCATCCCCGGTCCGTGCGCACTGCATTATCGCGGCGGCGACGCCGCGGTGCTGGCCGGCGCCTATAAAGACGTCGATCAGTTCTGGGACGACATCGTCGTGTCGTTTGGCAAGGAATTGGCCGCGCTGGCGCGCGCCGGTTGCCTCTACGTGCAAATCGACGAGACCGCGTTCGCGAAGTTCGGCGACCCCGAGGTGCAATCCGCCCTTGAGGCACGCGGCGACGATTGGAATACGCTGATCGACAAATACATCGCTGTGACCAATCGGATATTGAGCGAAGCGCCGGCGGATTTGCGGATCGGCATGCATTTGTGCCGCGGCAATCGCGGCGGCAGGTGGCACGCCGCAGGCAGCTACGACGTGGTCGCCGACCGATTGTTCAACATGCTCGATATCAAGTTCTATTTCCTGGAATACGACTCGCCCCGCGCGGGCACGTTCAGCCCGCTGCGATGGGTGCCGCCGAACAAGAGCGTCGTGCTCGGAATCGTGACGACGAAGACTTCGGACGTGGAGGGCACGGTTGACCTCAAGCGCCGCCTTGACGAGGCGACAAAATATCTAAGCCTCGATCAGCTTGCCATCAGCCCGCAATGCGGCTTCGCCAGCGTTGACACCGGCAATCCGATATCGGTTGAAGCGCAAGAGCAGAAGCTGCGGCTGATCGTCGAGTTTGCGCGCGAGACCTGGGGCGATAGCTGACGCGCGGTTACCGGCCCGGCCGGTGCAATCCGCCCATCAGCGCCGGCTGGAACAGCGCCGCCGAAGCGAGCGTGCAAACCAGCGAGAGCGCCAGCAATTTGCCCATGCTCGAAATGCCGGGCTGATTGGACAGCCACAGGCTGCCGAAAGCGGTCGCCGTCAGAAGCGTGCTGTAGAAAACAGCGCGTGTCAGGACCGATTCCAGGAAATTGCTTTCGCCGCGGCGCCATGCGGTCACGTAATAGATCTTGAAAGCCACGCCGACGCCGAGCAGCACCGGCAACGCGATGATATTGGCGTAGTTCAATTCGAACCGCGTCAACGCGCAGATTTCCAGGGTGACGAGTCCGGCCACAATCAGCGGAATGAGCGTGACCAGAACGTCGGTGAGGCGCCGCAGCACAATCCAGAGCAAGATGGCGATCGAAAGAAGAGCAAGTCCGGCCGCCTCGGCAAAAGCCGCGACGATGGTTCTGCCCCATTCGATGCTGCCGATGGCTTCGCCTGTCGCGGCCGGCAGCACCGCCAGCACCGCCCGCGCAAACCGGTCGATGGTCGCATTGTCGCTGGCGTTGCCCTTAGGCCAGATCTCGATCCGCGCGCGGCCGTCCGGGGCGATCCAATCGCGAACGAGGTCGGCAGGCAGTTGATCGCGAGTGACCGGCGCTGCCGAGAGACTTTGTCCGATATCGTCGAGATCGACCTGAAGCGGACGGATGAAGGCGTCGGCGGCGCGGGCGCGCTGCGCCGCTTCGCCGTGCGCGAGTTTATCGAGGTCGGCAGCCAGACGCCGCGCCGCATCGGCAGCGGGGCCACTGTTCTGGCCGGCGATTTCCTGCAACGCTGAAACGCTCTGCTCGAGCGCCGTGACGTTTTCAGCATCGCTTGGAGCCGGACGAGCCGGACTTGCCAAAGCCGGCGCGATCGCGTCGTGGGCTTTTTTTATAATCGGCAGCTTCTGATCCTGGCCCGCCGGAACGAAGCTTGCGAGAGTGAAGGTCGTCGCCACCTCCGGTAGCGCTGCGAGCTTGGCCACGGTCTCTTTTATGTCGACAACTGGGACCAGCACCTTCGCCGTGCTCAACGGTATCTCCTTGCCGAGCCGGTAAAGCGAGACCAGGGCTGGAGACGTTTGTTTCTCCAAGGCCAGCGGATTGAAATTAAATTGCAACCACAACAGCGACGGCAGTCCGGCGACGACGACAGCAACGGTGATGATGATCACCGCGATCCGGTGGCGCGTCAGAAACGCGTCCGCGGTCGCCAACGACGGCAAATTGAGTGGCTTCGGTTCGGGCGGAGGATTGACGGCGCGAATAAGTGCCGGAAGCAAGGTTAGGCTCGATGCATACGCGACCACCATGCCGAAGCCGGCGATAATGCCGAGCTGCGCCAGCCCGGTGTAAGCCGTGGGCGTGAACGACAAGAAGCCCGCTGCCGCCGCACCGGCCGCCAGCGTCAGCGGAATACCGACCCAGTCGGCGGAACCTACAAGTGCGCGGGCGAGATCGTTCTTGTCATGCCGCTCGGCGCGATAGCGGACGGTGTATTGAATCGCGAAATCGGCGCCGAGACCGACGAAGAGAACCGCGAATGCGAGCGAGATCGGGTTCAGCGCACCGACCATCAAAATCCCGCCGGCGGAGGTGACCAGGAGCCCGACGGCTAGAGTGACGACGGCCGCAGCAACAAGCCGCAGCGATCGCAGCGCCAGCCATAGGATCGCAAGTATGATCGCGCCGGTCACGACGCTGTTGAGCACGATACCCTCGTGCACTCCGGAGAATTCGTTGTCAGAGATAACGACCGGGCCGGTGAGACTGACGTCAGCGCCAAACTTCTGCTCGATTCCAGTTTGTTTGACCATGTCGCGAATGGCGACCGTCGCCCGGGCGCCCGGCTCGAGCGCATCGTGATCGAGCACCGGCCAAACCTGAACAAAGCGATGCAGCTCGAGCGGCTTTGGATCGCCCTGCGACAAGATCCGCCAGGAGAACTCGGCGGGCTCGCCTTTCGCCAAATCCTCAAGCGTTGCGGCAGCCGCATTCAACGGCCGTTGCAAGTCGTCGAATGGCACCAAGTCCTGCTGCGTCGACAACAAGAGTTGGCCGAGCACCCGCAACAGGCCGCGCAGGCTAGGATCGGTCACGAGCCCGGCAATCAGCGGCTTCGCTTTGGCCAGCGGTTCGGTGAAATGCTCGATCCGCTCGGGCGGCAGATAGAGGAGCCCGTTGCGGCGGAAAAACGGGCTGTCGAATTGATCCGTGACCGAGTGAAACAAACTCGGCTTGTCCGCCAAGGCCTTTTCCAGTTCGCGGGCCGCCGCCTTTACCGCTTCGGGAGTCGACGCATGCACGTCGGCAATAATGAGTTCGACGGTCTGCGGGAATGCCCGCTGAAAATCTATCTCATGCTGACGCCACGGCAGCTGCGCCGAAATGAGATCATTAATGTCCGTATTTATTGCGAAATGGCGACCGGCGTAGACGGCCGCAGCGGCGGCAAGAATAAGTCCGGCCAAGATGACGCTGCGCGAATATCGGATGCAGAAGCCGACCGTGCTCTCGATCCAGGACTGCAACATGCCCGCTCTCTGCCGCTGATGACCAAATTCAATAATACTTGCACTGGTAGCGCGTTAAGCGGCAGCGCGCGACCCCCTCGCGGATCGGCAATGTTGGCCTCAGTGACTTTGCAGTGGAACGGCGGTGCCGACGATCGGACTCTTGGAAGTGGCGGCCAGATAAGCATGAATCGCTGCGACCACTTGCGCGCCCTCGCCGACCGCTGCGGCGACGCGTTTTACCGATTGTGCCCGCACGTCGCCGATAGCAAATATCCCCCGGCGCGTCGTTTCTAACGAATGGCGTCCGGCGCCGGCATCCTCGCCGGTAAGAACAAAACCCTTCGCATCGAGCGATATTCCCGATCCACGGAGCCAATCGGTGTTGGGCTGGGCACCGATAAAAAGAAATAAGTGCCTGATCGGCCGCCGCACTTCCTGGCCGTTCGCGCCCAGGCGCCAGCGGACCGCTTCCAGGATGCCGTCGCGCCCTTCGAGGCCGCTGACTACGGCGCTGGTCACAACCTCGACATTGCTGAGGCCGCGGACGCGGTCCACCAGATACCGCGACATCGTTTCGGTAAGGTCACCGCGGCGGACCAGCATCCAGACTTTGACGCCTTGGCCTGCGAGGTAAACGACAGCCTGGCCGGCCGAATTTCCAGCGCCGACCAATGCGACTTCCTGATTGGCGCAAAGCTTGGCTTCTGCCGGCGACGCCCAATAATGCACGCTTGAGGATTCGAAGCCTTCGAGGCTCGCGACATCGGGCCGGCGGTAACGCGCACCGGTCGCGACCACCACGGAGCGTGCGCGAACTCCTTCACCGGTTTGCAATTGCAAACTGAACA